>NZ_MVOM01000017.1:0-66693 GCF_002018895.1 Acinetobacter sp. MF4640
CTGATTTCTTTTTGAGTGATTCTGCTTTTTCTAAAACCTCTACCATTTCAGTAAAAACATGTCGAGGTACGCCAACCAAGCGTTTGAATTCAGAATCTGAAAAACGATTTAATTTCTGATATCTCATGAAATTTATATTGAGGTGGTTTTTACTTTCGCAAGAGGTCTAGTATTTAAAAGTAACTTTTGATGATATTTTGTAAACCCCCATAAATCAAACTTACGTAAAATTTGATTATTTAAATCTGAAACCCCCAATACAATTTTATTCTGGTCATTAATTTTCCCATGTAAAAAATAAGATTGGACATCTGATCTATAAACTTTTAGAAATGTTGAAGTATAATTAAAAGAGTAAACTCTATTTATAGTTTCTAATACAGGTACATACAATTTATTATTGATGGTATTTAATCCATCTAATATTTTTAAATAGTCACAAAATATAGAACTAAAATTGAGTAAAGCCTTATATAAAAATTTAGTTACATTTTTATATAAAAAATCATCGTAACCTTTATATTTGGCCAAAAAACTTTCAGACAGACTCGAAAAACTATGATTCCAATCACCATCAAAACCAACAACTTGTGAACTAAAATCAATCCCCAAATTTTTATATTCCACATCCAGTATCTTTAATAACCCTAAAACTCTAATACTTTTTTGACTTAAAAAATAATCCTTCGCTTTTCCTCCTTCCAAAAAGGAAATTATTTTTTCTAATGAATTATTTTTGTTTGAATATATTTCTATTTCATCCATAAAATCACAAACAATTTCTAGCGCTTCCTCAATTTTAGTTTCAAAATCAATCCATGTCATTACTTCTTTCACATGATCTGAAAAATACTGATACCAAACATTATCTTTCAACTGTTCTTGTAAATCTTTGATTTGATCAACTGATATTTTTATTTCATCCGTTTTATACATTGCTTTTGTATAGCCAAAAAAGTAGCTTTCTTTTTCATATAAAGCACCAAATAGATCATCAAAGTTCATTTCACCTTTTGACACATCCCAATTTTCTATTGCTTCCATTGCGACCATAAAATGGTCGTACTTCGTCGGCAAATAATGCGACAAATCAAAACCGTTCCCAACAATCAAAATATTCATTTTTATAAAACCCCAAAAACAAAAAAGCGCATCAACTGATACGCTTTTTATGAGGCAGACTCGCTTACATTTCAACCATAAATCAAAGATTTATTATGCACACTTCGCTGTTTGGAAGTTTTTGGTATTTTTACCGCGCGCACACTGGTAAGAGGTTTTCGTCGCAGTTTTTTCCCAGTCGCCATCGACCAACTTAAAGTTATACACGGTACGCACCGACTTCACCGAATCATCTAACAACCCTGTTTCAGTCACTTTGACTTCTGCCGCAGTCGGGGACTCCACTGTATTAAAGTACTGGCGGATTTCAACCGTAGCCAACTCATTACGCAAATCTGGACGCTCTTTGAGTACCTGAGCCAACGGCGTATCTGACGAACCGACTTTATTTACTAACTCTTTGGTCGTCGCACAACCAGACAATAATCCCACACATACGGCTGAAGCTAAAATAAGACGCAACATAAATCCCACCCAAAATTCATTATTTATCACTCCATCATGCCTTTTTTAGGCCTATTACACTATTTAGTAAATGTAATTCAGTTCCTTCAGCCATAAAAAAGCGCATCACGATGGATGCGCTTTTAAAATTCAATTCGAACTTAAAGGTCGAATAATTTACCCGGGTTCATAATTCCGTTTGGATCGAAAACTTGCTTCAATGCCTTCATATATTCAATTTCTTCCGCCGAACGGGTGTAGTCAAGGTATGGCTTTTTGGTCATGCCCACACCGTGCTCCGCAGAAATTGAACCATCGTATTTTTTCACGGTTTCGAAGACATATTTATTCACCACCTGACATTTGGCAAAGAATTCGTCTTTGCTTAAGTCAGCCGGTTTTAAAATATTTAGGTGTAAGTTCCCGTCACCAATATGGCCGAACCAGCAGATTTCAAAGTCTGGGTAGTTACTTGCCACAATCGCATCAATTTCTTTAATAAATGCAGGTACATGAGTAATTAAGACTGAAATATCATTTTTGTATGGTGTAAATGGCGCAATCGACTCAGAAATGTCTTCACGTAAACGCCATAAACTTTCCACTTGATCGAGGCTTTGGCTCAACACGCCATCCAGTACCCAACCTTGTTCCATGCAGTGCTCAAAAATTTCCATCGCCTTGTCCATAATTGGCTCAAATGGCGCTTCAAATTCTAACAATACATAGAATGGACATTCGGTTTCAAATGGACGTTGTACATGACCATGTGCCAACACTTTTTGCATTGCCAGTTCACCAAAGAACTCAAATGCAGTCAGGTCAATTTTTGCTTGGAAAGCATGCAGTACAGGCATCACAGCATCAAAGTCAGGCACGCCCAACACCATTACTTGAAGGTCTTGCGGTTGGCGTTCCAGCTTGATTTCAGCTTCAGTCACTAAGCCCAGTGTCCCTTCACCACCAATGAATAAATGTTGCAGTGCATAACCAGTCGCGTTTTTGATCATGCCTTTGTTCAAACGCAGCACATCACCTTTACCCGTAACTACAGTTAAACCGAGTACCCAGTTACGCGTCATGCCATATTTAATGACTTTAATGCCGCCTGCATTGGTGCCAATGTTTCCACCAATTTGACTCGAACCCGCAGAAGCAAAATCGACTGGGTAATACATGCCTTGCTCTTCAGCATAGTTTTGCAGCTGTTCAGTCACCACGCCTGCTTGGACGCGAACCATACGATCTGCTGGGAAGAATTCCAAGATTTGGTTCATCTTGTCCATGCTCACCACAATTTCACCATTGGCAGCGACTGCACCGGCAGATAAGCCAGTACGACCACCTGATGGTGTAATCGCAACATTAAACTCATTTGCAAGTTTCACAACCGCTTGCACTTGTTCCGTGCTCGATGGAAAAACGATGACTGACGGGTTTGGATCAAAATGTTTGGTATGATCGCGTCCCCAATTTTCAAGGCTATCCGCATCGGTTTTAATGCGGTTTTCACCTACAATTGCTGTCAATTGGGTCAATAACTCTGGGGTTAAAGCGACTGGAGCATTCATCGTTTTCAGACCTTGCAAGAAGTAAACAAGTTGTTTGTGGCGCTAGGGTTCTCTGCATGAAAAGCGCTTCATTTCAGTCTTTCCATGCCCTAAGGCTCAGGCAGTTCGTGAGGATTTAAGCAGCAGTGTGCAACTGGCTTATTTTCACGGAGTCATATTATAAGGCATTTTTTCTGTTTCCCGCAGAAAAAGCTGTTTTATTCAGGATGCCTTTGAAATGATTAGTTTAATTAGACCAAAAAGACTTTTTTACGCACCATAGAGGCTAAAAATACCCAGCAGAGTCCGCATAAAGGAAATGTATATCGGGCGCGGTACGTGCTATTATATCGCCACTAAATTTGGCCTTTGTAGCGGAGCCGTAATGAGCCAACATCTTTCACTTCCTAAAGATAAAATTCGTTTCTTGTTGTTAGAAGGCGTTCACCAAAACGCAATCGACACACTAAATGCTGCCGGATACACCAACATCGATTATCGTAAAACTGCGCTTGAAGGTGAAGCGTTGAAAGAAGCGATTAAAGATGCACATTTCATTGGTATTCGTTCCCGTACACAACTCACTGAAGAAGTGTTTGAAGCAGCGAATAAATTAATCGCTGTTGGTTGTTTCTGTATTGGTACCAACCAAGTGAACTTAAATGCTGCGATGGTTCGTGGTATTCCAGTATTTAACGCGCCATACTCAAATACACGTTCAGTGGCTGAACTTGTACTTGCTGAAGCTATTCTTCTTCTTCGCCGTGTACCTGAAAAATCGACAGATACACATGCAGGCGGTTGGAACAAGTCAGCGGTTGGTTCGTTCGAAACTCGTGGCAAAACTTTAGGGATTGTCGGTTACGGTTCAATCGGTTCACAACTTTCTGTGCTTGCTGAAAGCTTAGGTATGAAAGTGATCTACTTCGACACAGTAACGAAACTACCATTAGGTAATGCACGTCAAGTCGGTAGCTTAAACGAACTTTTAGCCAATGCTGATGTTGTTTCTTTGCATGTGCCTGATGTTCCGTCTACACGTAACTTCATGACCAAAGAAAAATTTGCACAAATGAAAGAAGGTGCAATCTTCATCAATGCTGCACGTGGTACATGTGTGGTGATTGAAGACTTAGCAGATGCCTTGAAATCAGGTCATGTTGCTGGTGCTGCGGTTGACGTGTTCCCGAAAGAACCAAAAGCCAATGGTGAAGAGTTCATTTCTCCACTACGTAATATTCCAAACGTGATCTTAACTCCTCACGTGGGTGGTTCGACCATGGAAGCGCAGGCGAACATTGGTTTAGAAGTGGCTGAGAAATTCGTTTCTTATTCAGATAAAGGTATGACTTTATCTGCGGTGAACTTCCCAGAAATTGCGTTACCGTTGACCGAAGGCAAACACCGTTTACTTCACATCCACAAAAACGTGCCAGGCGTGTTGTCAAAAATCAACAACCTGTTTGCTGAACACGGCATCAACATCTCAGGTCAGTCTCTCATGACTAAAGGTGATGTGGGTTACTTGGTGATGGATGTAGACGCAACAGCATCTCAAGAAGCTTTAGATACTCTACAAGACGTTGAAGGCACAATCCGCGTTCGCGTATTGTTCTAATTCGACTCTATTTAAAAACCACAGCTGCTAAGCTGTGGTTTTTTTATTTTTGAATACTTGTTAAAATTTTATGTGCGACCTAAGCACATTCTCCGCTACTTTTCGCAAGTATTCACTTCCCTATCTAGTATTCTAATAATGCCAAATCTAAAAAGTACTCCCCACCTTCAGGCAACCTTTTTATTGCTGATTGCAATGCTTAGCTTGCAAAGTAGTGGTTCACTGGCCAAAGTTTTGTTTGATCAATTTCCCATTTTAACCGTTTCCGCCATGCGCTTGCTGTTGGGATCAATCATTTTGGCCGTGCTGTTTAAAATTTGGCAGGTTGATTTTAAGCAAGTTAAATATAAAGCCATTCTCAGCTATGGTTTTGCTTTGGCAGGCATGAACCTATTGTTTTATTTATCCATTGCTCGCCTGCCACTCGGCATTGCAGTGTCGTTTGAGTTTATTGGCCCACTCAGTGTTGCTCTGTTTTATGCCAAACAACGCTTTGACTTTGTTTGGGTCGGGCTGGCGATTCTAGGCTTAGTTTTACTGTTTCCTTTCGACCAAGCAGCTCAACCTTTAGATCCTCTTGGGATTGCATTTGCACTAGGTGCAGGTGCATGTTGGGCCTTGTATATCGTGGCGGGGCAGCGCCCATCGGGTGTTTCGGGCAATCATACCGTGTGCTTAGGTATGTTTGTCGGCATGCTGATATTAATGCCGCTCGCCGTATTCAGTGGTTTACCCACAAATGTGTTTGAACCCTCAAACCTGATCTATTTCGTAGCTTTGGCAGTTTTGGCCAGCGCTTTGCCTTTTAGCTTGGAAATGATTGCGCTACGCAATTTAACCGCTTTAAGTTTTGGGACGCTCATGAGTCTTGAACCTGCTATCGCAGCACTATCCGGTTTTGTCTTTCTAGGCGAGCAACTATTGTGGTCACAGTGGCTTGCGCTCAGCGTGATTATCATGGCGTCTATTGGTTGTACTTATACAGCCCAGAAAAACCGAAAAGCTGCAGTTTAAACGATGTAATCCAGCGTTTGAATTTAGCTTTCAAATCCAGAGGCTATATCAATTACTTTTAAATTCATGTCATTGCATTAAAAAAATTCAGCTTATTCAGCAGCCAACTTGGGTGCTGAATCGTTATACTAATCCACCGTCTTAAAATAACAGGTCGCCATGACCTGATGTGTGCATGATGCCTAATTCTCAACTGATGGCAGTGATGTTCATGGTCTTGTCCATGCTGTCCTATCAAATCAGTGCTTCTTTTGCCAAGCAGTTGATTGCCATCCTTGACCCGCTAACCGTGGTGACCCTTAGACTGTGCTTTGCGGCAATTTTAATTGTGCTGATGTTCCGCTCATGGAGCATCATCAAACGCCTACCGCGTTTAAAGTGGAAAGATTTACTCAGTTATACAGCAGCTTTATGCCTCATGAATATTTTATTCTACGCTTCGCTGGGTAAACTGCCGCAAGGTATTGCCGTAGGTTTAGAGTTTTTAGGCCCTTTAACTTTAGCGCTACTCTCGATCAAACAACGTCGTGATTATATTTGGGTCGGATTAGCGATTTTAGGCATTGCACTGATGGTGCCGTGGCATCAAGCCAATGCAACCAACTTCTCC
Organism: Acinetobacter sp. MF4640; assembly: GCF_002018895.1. Lineage (NCBI taxonomy): Bacteria > Pseudomonadati > Pseudomonadota > Gammaproteobacteria > Moraxellales > Moraxellaceae > Acinetobacter > Acinetobacter sp. MF4640. The sequence continues at coordinate 6,359 of NZ_MVOM01000017.1, forward strand.
TTCTTAGGAGCCGCATTTGCGGTTTCAGCGGGTGCTTGCTGGGCGCTGTATATATATTTTGGGCAAAAAGTCGTCCGTCAAAATATCGGCATGCATGCCCTTAGTATTGCTATTGTGATCTCAGCCTTGGTGCTTCTGCCCATTAGCGCCACGCATACCCCTACAGCGCTAATGCAAACGGAATACTGGCCCAAAGCCTTATTGATTGCACTACTCGCCACAACCATTCCCTATGCTCTAGACCTCATGGCTTTGAAACGTTTAAGTAAACTCAGCTATGGGACGCTTTCAAGTTTGTCACCGGCTTTAGCAGCCTTGGCAGGTTGGTTACTACTGAAAGAACAAATTAGCATGTGGCAAACGTTGGCGCTAGTTTGCATTATGATTGCCTCCGTTGGTGTTACCTTTAGAGCCAAACCGCAAAGTGATGACGCGCTTTAAATCACAAAAGATGGCACTCGCCATCTTTTGTTTAAAATGGACTTAAACCAAACTGTCTTTTTCAATTTTTTTGTATTTTTTATATTCCTGCTGATACTGCTTGGCGAGCGCAGTCTTTTGAGCATCGAGTAAAATTTTTCCTGCTTGCTGAAAGAAACCATGTTCCTCTTCCTGCAAATGATGATGTACGGTTTCCGATAATTTTTTTGCAATTGCCAACCAACCCGGATTGGAGAATTCCATCTCCGTCAACTGTTCCAATAACTCATCCATTTTATGGTGTTCTGCCAAAGCATGGCGGGTAATGTTGAGGCCCGAATCAGTCATCATTAACGGGATATAAAAATAACGGTCTTCTGCCACAGCATGGGCAAATAATTCATTTTTAAGCCGTTCAAATAGCTCACGGCGCTCAGGCGTATCCCCTGAAGTTTGGAGTAATCGTTCAGCCAAATTTCGTTGTATAACGTGACTTTCTCTTAAGGCTTCAAATATATTCATTCTATGCTCCAGTTCCGTTCAACTTAAAACATCATTTTTTATTGAAAAGCTTCTTGGCACAGCATTGAGTGCGCTGTATTGATCTTAAATGCAATAAACGAGAAATGAGGTCACAGACTGCGCGTTTTTTGTAATGAAGTTTTAAAGGTGTAGCCGATTACATCAAAAACATTTGATAGCTCAATCTTACAATCAGAATCGTCACCAAAATAAGAAATAAAATGCGGATAAAACCACTGCCGTATTTCAGCGCCATTTTTACCCCACAAATAGACCCGATCATATTTGCGACGGCCATCGTGCCTCCCACTGCAAAAAGCACATGCCCCGAGGGAATGAAAAAGCTTAGCGCTGCAAGATTGGTCATCACATTGCCAATTTTAGCCAATGCCGCCGCATGCAAAAAATCAACGCGTAAATAGCGAATAAAATAGAAAATAAAGAAACTGCCCGTACCTGGGCCAAACAAACCATCGTAAAAGCCAATGGCTAAACTTCCGATTCCCGCCAACAGCAAAATTTTAGGCGTCACACTTTGCGCCATATGTACTTGCCCAAATTGCTTCTTCATGAGGGTATAGACTGCCATCACAATCAACATGACCAAGACAAAGGGTTGGAGGACTTCTTTTGGAATCATGGTAACACTGGCCGCGCCCCCAAATGAACTGATGGCGGCACATACTGCGACCACAGCCAAAAGTTTCCATTCAAAGCGAACTTTGCGGGCAAAGGAAATGGCTGAAGTGGCTGTACCCACCACTGCCGCTAATTTGTTGGTGCCAAATAAAGTGGCAGGTGCCATCGATGGAAATGCATTCATCAAAGCGGGAATTTGGATCAGCCCACCACCACCGACGGCAGCGTCAATTGCGCCTGCACAAAAGGCAAAAAAGATCAGACTGATAATAATGTCAATGTCCACGCCTTATCCTTTTTTTACCGGGTGATATATTTCGATTATAGATTTAAAACCCGCTTAGGAACCAATCTTTTCTTATCGGTAATTTCAGCCAAGCCTAAGCATTTTTCCCCATCGAAAACCAAGACCTGTACTTCCGCTGTATGCTCAATATTACTTTCCATACCGCGACTAAAGTATTCACTGCGCCCTTCTGGAACTTGTACTTTAGGAAAATGATCTACAGGTGCATACACAGGTAACAACAGTGCTTCGCGCTCTTGTTCCGACAAACTTTCCAAATACTCAATGGTATAACTTGGAATCAGATCAAAATGACCCGTTTTAATGCGGTGTAAATAAGTCAAATGGCCATAAGTACCCAATGCCTTCGCAATATCTTCACCTAAAACACGAATATATGTGCCTTTCGAGCAGGTAATATCAAGGGTGATACTGTCTGCTGTGAATGAAAGTAGCTCAATCGCATAGATGGTAATTGGGCGTGCTTCACGCTCAATCTCAATCCCTTTACGGGCTAACTCATATAAAGGACGACCATCTTTCTTCAAAGCGGAATACATTGGTGGCACTTGCTGAATATCACCCATAAACTGAACCAAAACGGCTTCAATCAACTCTTTGGTTAACTCAGGTACAGCCTGCTCTAACAACCGTTCGCCTTCCACATCACCTGTGGTGGTACTGTGCCCTAGCTGAATGATGGTTTGATAGCGCTTCACCGAGTCCAACAAAAAGTGCGAAAACTTGGTCGCTTCGCCCAAACAAATCGGCAGCAGTCCCGATGCCAATGGATCAAGCGCTCCTGTATGCCCCGCCTTTTGCGCACGGTATAACCAGCGCACTTTTTGCAATGCCGCATTTGAACTGATTCCCAATGGCTTATTCAATAAAAATACACCATTCACTGCACGGCGCTGGATTTTTGAAGCAGATGATTTCATAACATAGACACGTCTTAAAGCTGCCGCAATACTATCAACCGCTTGTCTAGTTTTACAACTTTTCTGTTGTTTATTTGCCCTATTGTTTCAGAATAAATCGAGTTCAGTCATATGAACCAAATAAAAATACAATAGGGATGTTAGGCATAGGATATGCAAAAAAAGAAATTATGGCTCATTTTCGCCGTGATCATCGTTGTCATTCTTGGTTTTCTCATTTGGCTCGCACCCAATGCAACTGTCGGCTCAAACCAAGGGCCGGTTCGCTCTAGCTCTCCAAATACTACAGGCTTACTACCCGCAGCGTCAGACTTGCCACATGCATCAGGGTTGCCTTTTGTCAGTAACAGCCAACAGGACACCGAAGTCAACTGCCAACTGGTGCTCGACCAAGGTAATCGCTTAGTTGTTAATGAACAAACACGTAACTGTTTTGAATATTTTATCACCCAATATGGTGAAAAAAATATTGACCAGATCAAGCAAGATTTTAAAGCCTATATCCAGCAAGGTTATCAAGAACCTGCGCTTAAGCAAATTTTAGATCTGTGGACTCGTTATTTAGATTATCGTGTGCAATTGGGTAGCCTGAAGGAACCAAACCTAAATAAAGAAGACCCTGAGTACTATCGTAAAATTTTTACTTTGATGAAAAACCTACGTAGCCAGTTCTTTTCCGACTATGAAATCGAAGGTCTCTTTGGCGCTGAAAATACCTACCATGAATATACCTTAGACCGTATGAGCATCATGGCAGATCAATCCTTAACTGAAGTACAAAAAGCGCAGAAACTGAAAGAACTGTTTGCTCAACTGCCTGAAGATTGGAAAGAAAACCTAGAACAGCTCTCCAAACTCGAAGATCTGCGTAAACTGACCTCAGATATTAAAGCGCGCGGCGGCTCTGCCGAAGAAATTCGCCAAATGCGCCAGAATCTTGTCGGTGCCGAAGCGACCGTACGCCTAGAAAAACTCGACCAAGATCGAAACAATTGGAAATCTCGGGTCAATACTTACTTAGAACAACGCGACAGCATTCTCAACAGCAACATGAGTCAAGACGCGCAGCAGCAAGCCATTCAAAAACTACGTGATCAACAGTTTAATAATTCACAAGAACAACTTCGACTAGGAGCCTTTGAAACCACGCATGACACGGGAGGAAAACTTCCGTTCGCAGATTAAAGCTATACCGTGTTTGACTTTTTCAGGATGAAAAAAATGTTTATAACGAAAAGAATGATACAAACAATGTCACTCGTAGGTCTGGTGACCAGCCTTGGACTCAGCGCAACCACAGCCACAGCTGGATTGCAGACGGTGACTGCAAGCGTAAAAAGTAATTATGCTCAAACCAAATATCCGTTGCTATTTACCCATGGCATGTTTGGATTCAGTCGAGTGGGCGTTGCCGAACTTGGACTAGATTACTGGTATCAAATTTTACCCGACTTGGCTCGAAATGGCGCGACCACCTTTGCAGCACAAATTTCCCCGCTTGAATCAACTGAAGTACGAGGTGAACAGTTACTACAACAAGTTGAAGAGGTCATCGCCCTAACAAATAAACCTAAAGTCAATTTGATTGGGCATAGCCATGGTGGACCAACCATCCGCTATGTAGAAGCAGTTAAACCGCAATATGTGGCCTCACTGACAGGTGTGGGGGCAACGTTTAGAGGTTCAAAAGTGGCTGATCAGCTTCTTGCCAATCAAGGCGGAACACAACTACTCAGCCTAGCAGCAGATTATATTATTGGCCCTATGCTTGCTTATGGGCAAAACAACCCTGCATTAAAAAGCAATTTAACGGCATCGCTCACCTCGATTAGCGAGCAAGGTTCCCGTGTTTTTAATCAGAAATACCCAACACCAGCACTGGCTTCCGACTGTAACAAGAGCGGTGCAACATCCAGCAATGGCGTGTATTACTATTCGTGGACAGGCACGTCTCAAGTCACGAACATTCTCGATGTCGCAGATAGTACGATCTCACTGTTAGGGCCATTGGCCTACGGCCATTTCGACAATGGTGGTTTAGTGGCGCGCTGTAGTACACACTTCGGTAAAGTCATCCGTGACAACTATGACTGGAACCATTTAGATGAGGTCAACCAAGTTATGGGGCTACGTGGTCTATTTAGCGCAGACCCTGTTAATGTCTATCGCCAACATGCCAACCGCTTAAAAATGCAAGGACTCTAGTTCTGTCTTTCCCTTCGAATCTTTAACGTTTCGGAGGGATGCCTCCTAGAATTATCCAGTTACAAACTGTATTTAATTTAATCGGATTTCTCTACGCTCTTCCTTTCTCACCTTTATACTCATTTTTGACAACTTAAATTGTCGTCATAAAAAATAAAAAATGAGGATGATCAATGAAATATGGATTATTGATAGCTGGACTGCTGTCGACCTGCGCACTTGCTGCTACACAAACGAAAGCAGCCGCTTCACAAATTAAATCAAACTACGTTGCCTCTAATTATGCAAAGACCAAATACCCTTTGGTTTTTGCACATGGTATGGGTGGCTGGATTCGAGCAGGAACCGATGAACTTGGTGTGGATTACTGGTATCAAATCTTGCCAGATTTAGCCCGTAACGGTGCAAACGCATGGGCAACACGCGTTTCTCCATTCAACACATCTGAAGTTCGTGGTGAACAACTACTGCAACAAGTTGATGAAATCTTAGCGATTACAGGAGCACCCAAAGTCAATTTGCTTGGTCATAGTCACGGCGGACATAGTATTGCCTATGTCTCAAATGTTATGCCCAATAAAATCGCATCTGCAACAGCCATTTCTAGTCCTTTAAAAGGCTCTCCTGTGGCGGATTTGATTATTTCCGCGCAAGGTACGCCGCTAGAACAACCGCTGGTGGGCTTAATCAACTTTGGGTCCAAAGCTATTGTTTGGGCACAACAGCAAAATCCGAACTCACTTCCACATGATGCACTCGGTGCGGGTAAAAGTTTAAGTCAAGCTGGGTCTAAAGCTTTTGCACAAAAATATCCATTGGGTATGCCAAAAACAAGCTGTGGTGAAGGTTTAGCGAAAGAAAATGGAGTTTATTTTTACTCTTTCTCTGGCAACTCAACGTTGACGAACGTGCTTGATCCAGACTCATTATTAGGTGCAACAGGCTTACTCATGCAAGCGCCAAATGATAATGATGGCTTAGTCTCACGTTGTAGTGCCAAATATGGCAAGACCGTGCGCGATAACTATAATTGGAACCATTTAGATGTGATTAACCAGTTCTTTGGTCTACGTTCTATTTTTGCTCCAGACCCTGTGGATGTTTATCGTCAACACGCCAACCGTTTGAAGCTTCAAGGACTCTAAAATTTAGGCATAAAAAATGCGCCATTGGGCGCATTTTTTTACTCGTATAAAACTTAAAATTAAGCTTTAACTTTACGAGCTGGTAACTTTTCACGAATACGTGCAGCTTTACCAGACAATTCACGTAGGTAGTAAAGTTTAGCACGACGAACGTCACCACGACGTTTCACTTCGATTTTAGCAACGATTGGAGAGTGAGTTTGGAAAACACGCTCAACACCAACACCGCTAGAAATTTTACGTACTGTGAACGCAGAGTTCAAGCCACGGTTTTTCTTCGCGATTACAACACCTTCAAATGCCTGAAGACGCTCACGGTCACCCTCTTTTACTTTAACCTGAACGATAACTGTATCGCCTGGTGCAAAAGCTGGGATGTCTTGTTTAAGCTGTGCATTTTCAACAGCTTGTACTAAAGGATGCTTACCGCTCATGGGGTATCTCCAATATGTGCGGGTCAGAAGAGGTCTGATATCCGCTGGGTATAGAGGCTAAATCGCATAGACCCGATTATCTTTCTCTTTATGCTTGACCACTTCAATGCACAAAGAGCCTATTAAAAGAATACTCTGAATTAAGTATTCAAATCTGTTAGCCATTTCTTTTGCTGCTTCGTCAACTCCACATTTTCCACCAACTCAGGTCGGCGTTGTTGTGTTCGTTGATAACGCTGCAAAAACCGCCATTTCTCAATATTGGCATGATGTCCCGACTTTAAGACTTCAGGGACATCCAAACCTTCAAAATGGTCTGGCTTGGTATATTGTGGGCAGTCCAAAAGACCATCCACAAATGAGTCTTGCACATGAGACTGTTCATCAGACATCGCACCCGGAAGTCTCCGAATAATACTGTCTAATAAAACCATCGCAGGAAGCTCGCCACCCGATAAAACGTAATCCCCTATGGACCATTCCTGATCAACATATTTTTGGATCAAACGTTCATCAACCCCTTCATAACGACCACACAATACAATCAATCCATCATAGTCGACAAACTGTTGTACTGCAGGCTCATTTAAGGTTTTTCCTTGCGGTGACATATACACCACAGGAACATGAACTGCACCTGCTTGTATGGCAAGCGCTTTGGCATGTTGAATTGCTTTTGCCAGAGGCTCAGCCATCATCACCATACCTGGACCACCACCAAATGGACGTTCATCCACTCGTTTGTAGTTGCCCTCAGCATAATCACGAGGATTAATACAAGTCACTTGTACTAAATCACTTTTTGCTGCACGCCCGCTAATACCGTAGGCTGTAATCGCTTCAAACATTTCAGGAAAAAGCGTAATGACTGCAAAAAACATCGCAGACTCCCGTATTTCCAAAAATAATTAGTAATCTACGCCCCAATTCACGTAAATACGACCAGCTTCGAGATCAACGCGTTGCACCACATCTTTATGCCATGGAATCATACGCTCTTCAGCATCAACGCTGTCTGGTGTTGCGTGAACCACCATCACATCATTGGCACCTGTTTCAAACATTTCATGGATTTTTCCGAGATTTACTTCTTGTTCTTCATCATCCAAACCTAACACTGTTAAGCCTTTCAAATCTGACCAGTAAAACTCATCCATTCCTGCTTTAGGAAGTTGCGCTTTCGAAATCCAGACATTTGCGCCAACTAGGTTATCTGCTGCAGTACGATCAATGACGCCTTTTAGCGAAACAACTAAGCCTTTGCCATGCGGTTTCCAACGTTTTACATCTATTGTTTGCCAACCTGCTTTGGTTTCAATGTACCAAGGCAGATAGTCAAAGATGTTGCTCATCGGTTCTGTATTGGAATAGATCCAGAGCCACCCATTTAATCCATATGCTGAACGTAACTGTCCAATCTGAATACGATCTTCGGGAACATTCTGTGTTGGTGTCATGGGCTACCTACTACTTAATTAGCAAAAATTATGCAGTAGCTGCAGCTTTCTTAGCTTGAGCAGCTAAAGAAGCAACACGTTCAGATGGTTGAGCACCTTGAGCAACCCAGTGTGCAAAACGGTCAGCATCTAAACGAAGTTTTTCTGCTTTACCTTGAGCTGTTGGGTTGAAGAAACCAATACGTTCGATGAAACGACCGTCACGTGCATTACGGCTATCAGTTACAATAACTTGATAGAACGGACGTTTTTTAGCACCACCGCGTGCAAGACGAATAACTACCATGATACAACCTTATAGTTTTTACGGATTATCCCTGCCCCGACCACCGGAACATTTCAAACCCCTTTCATAGAGGGCAATATTTTACGTTATCTTTGCTGCGAAAGAAAGATTAAAATTTGTTTATCCACAGTTTTGAATTTGGTTTTCATTTGCCGTCCCAGTTGGATGTGCCACTTAGGGCACATGTCGAAGCACCTTTGGTCCAGCATTTTTGACCTTGGCTATTTAAAATTACATTTCCATTGGCTGATTGAATAGTGGCTGATTTAGGTTCAGCTACTAATACCCATGATTGTACACTGGGTGTAAGTGTGATGGTATATACAGCATTAGACGCCGGATAATCTTTACTTAAATTACTATTATCTAATGTTGCATTGGTATAATTATGATTAATGACATGATAACTCTGTAAACGCTGGGCTATATTCATCATTTCACTTTGTACATCTACACGATTAGTGCGAATTTTATACTGCGTATATGATGGATAGGCTATCGCTGCCAAAATGGCAATAATTGCCACTACAATCATCAATTCAATGAGCGTGAAGCCTAAATTCTTATTCATCACCATGACTCACTACTCCCACCACAACTACTATAAGTAGTGACTGTATTTTTCACTTTAGTCATACAGCGTATTCCTGTACTCGTCAGTAACAAATCATAGTTACGAGGCTGTTTAGGCTCTGTGCCATCTTTTGCACGCTCTACAGAGATTGCCCAATTTAAACCCAATACTGCAGTTGATGCATCAGATAAACTTTTCTTTTGTGCCAAATCAACTACTGTCAATTTATATTTAGCATCACCTTCAGCCAGACCTATTGGTAAATAAAGCTCACCCGTTGCTTTTTTATAGCTTGGATAAATATAGGTTGCATTAAAGCCCTTATAACTAAAGTTCTTATTTTTGAAACGTTCTAATTCACTGGCCATTTTCAGAGCTTCTTGTTTCGCCAGGGCTAAGTCCTTTTTCTGAATATATGCTTGATAACTAGGTACAGCAATCGCAGCAAAAACTGCGATTACCACCAAAACGATCATCAATTCAATTAAGGTAAAACCTGATCTTTTTTTCATAAGCTTTACCTACTGCGTCTCATACCAGCGCATTTGTTTTAATTTTGTTGAGTTATCAAACAACTGACATTGAGGCTTATTCTTATGCTCAACTTTAGTACAATCCAATGTTGTTGGGTCATCTCTGTTGACAACTAAACCTAATGTATTCTTTTGATTTGTATATCCTTGTCCAATTCCTGTACCTAAAATACCCGTACCTAATTTAACCTTATTCGGTTCAGTGGTCGTTGAGCCATAAAAACTGCACTTACCAAAAGGCAAACAAAATTGATAAAGATAAGAATCACCCTTAACACCACCGCCACAGTCGGCCTGAATACCTACACCATCTTTATGATATACATTCACATAAAGCATACCATCCAGTGCATATAAGTCGTTCATACCTTTGTATGCACCAGGTGTATTTGAATACAAATACTTCCAACCACCATTTAGAGCATTTTCATTCGAACGGGAAACGCCATTTGCTAAGGTTAAAACTTCTAATGATTTTTTAACAGTTACAGGGGTATATGTCGCATCATATAAATTCTTACTTGCCACATCATTATCGTAGACAACAAATACTCCATCTTTAGCACTTGCTGTAATTGTACTCTCACCAGCCGTTACCGTCCCGATTAAAGGCGAACTTCTATTGCCAGAACTATACGCTACTGCTGCAAAGGATTTTCCTGTAACTGGATCAACATGGATTGAAACACTCGGCATTTCATAAAAACGAGGGCTTAAACCACTAGATGCTTGTTCCGAAAATAATGTAACAACTCTCTTTACAAAATTATTTTTTAAATCACCTACAGTTGGGGTCCCTGTCAATTTAGGTGCATTATTGATATCAACTCGGAAAGCTTGCCCCGCAAGATCTCCAAAATACAAATGGTCAACCAAACCATCTGAGTTTCGATCAATTGTATTAATCTGACTTACTACGCTGTATTTTAAGTCCGCATTTTCAGTAAAACGAATATCGCTATCTACTGGTGTCGAATTATTGTCTACGCTACTCCACCATAGCAATTCACCATTATTGGCATCGAACATATAAACCCCTGCACCCTCCTTATTATTTTGTTGATATGTCGGACACTCATAGCCTTTGTTCGTTTTTGTTGTATCAGCAGTACATACTACAGTTCCTTTTGCATCATACCCACCACCAACAAACATAACTAACTTTTTGGCACCTCCCCAGTTGACATAAGCTAGCGTAGGTTTAGACCAACTTTGCCCCATACGTTTTAAAGGCTGACTAGCATCAATTGCGTCTGGATTAATATGAAACTTAAGTTTAGGATTCTGAATATCTGAAAGATCTAAAGCATAATAGCTTTTACCTCCCATTCGTAGTCCACCATAGACCCATTGATAGCCACTTAATTTTTCGCTATCGTCTTCATCAGTTAATGTGCGATCTGAGGCATTTACCGTCAACAAACCAGATGTTTTAGTTGTATATTTTGTATGTGCAACCCAAGGTGCATCAATGCCATAAAACAAGTTCGATGATCCCCCAGCTGTTTTATCCTCAGGTAGAAATGCGCTTGGTTGATTTTTCATTACTTCATCAGGAATGAAGCCAAATACTTCCTTTCCTGTAGCAACATCTACAACATGTAAAACACCTTGTGTACTTCCATAGAGTAAATAGTCTTTACGATCAGTAGTAGTTAACTCACCTGCCACAACTTTTATTTTGCCTTCTTGAGTTAACAAAATAGGGGTCGAGTGCATTACAGCACCTAATTGCTTAAACGTAGAATACGTTGATAAATTAGCTAAAGTGACACCTGTTTGTGCTATTGGAACATTATAACCTAGCGCATTTAACCAGTAGTTTTTATCACTAGCTAAATTAAACGAACCACCAAACAACGCAGCAAGGTCTAAAACTTGTAATGATGAACCAGAACTAGCGGTTGCTCCATTCATTACACGATTTGTATAAATTTTACGATTTGTAGTGACCGTATTATCACTCCCAATCAACGCACCTATATTTAATTGACCGAGTGTGCCGTCTGCCCAAAAACCTGCTGCAGCTTTATTTAATGAGCCATTTGCAGCAATAAGGCGTTGCAATCCATCCGCAGAATATAACTCACCATTTAATACTTGATATTTATTAAGATTCCCAATCCACAACTGGCTAGAGGATGATACAGTTGGGGTGAAAGATGCATAATATGCATTTTTCTGTATTTGAGTTGGATTCAAACTATCCACAGGAGTTGTTGGATTACCTGTTAATACAGGAACAATTTTAACTTCTGCCTTTTTAACGAAGTCAATAATACTTTGTTTAATATCAACAGCGTTTTCTGCATAATAGAATCCACCATCTCCAAATTCAGAACTACCCCATTTACATGCATTATAGGCATCTTTATTGATATCTTTCACAACTTCACAGTCATAACTGCCGTCTGCATTTTTTGGAATACCTGCGAAAGACGAGCCAAAACCAACCACAGCAGTTTTAATTTTCATGTTGGCAGGGTTTTTGGTTGGGTCGAGTATTTTTTTGGCATACTCACCAATATACTCCCAACCGCCTGTTTCATCAGCGAATAAGTTTGATTTTAAGGGAGGAGATACTAATTTATTTAAATCAGATGGCTTTGCAGTAAATTTATACCTATTATCATTATTTAAGGTCGTGTTCATAATGGTTTGCGCCATCGTGTCTTTGGTCGAGTTAGGAGCACCATCGGTTAAAAAGTAAATCCCGTTTCCGTCGCAACTACTGATTGAGCCACCTGCTTGATATTCATTCACATTACCTATAGTTTTTTTAGCTGCGGCAACAGAATAACGAAAACCACCTTTAAGATTATCGGTATAACCACCCGAAGTTTCTGTGAGTGCAAAAGGGTTGGTTCGATATGCAACAAGATTTGAAATTTGAGGCTTATTGGCAGGATCATCCCAAGACACACCAACAACTGGTTCAATATCCATCGGCTCATTTGCTACCTTCATCCAACCATCAATACGCCATCCTTCTGGAAGATTAGCATAAACATCCCAAGCAGAAGTGAGTTGTCGCCCCACTTTTATATTGAGTTCACTAGGGCTAACTTTAACCCAATTTGCCCCTTCTGGTCGGTAGACTTTAGTATTCGTACTCTTTGAGGTAGAATTTACCATGATATTCGTAGCAGCCCAATCACTCGGACATTGTTTAACCGAGGCTCCTAATGCTGTTGTTCGCTCACCTCCAAGTGCCACACACAACCAGTAGGTTTGCTCACCATTCTGATTACGCTTAATAATCGTGCCATCATATAACCAAGAAACGCTTGGTTCAGTCGTATTACCTCCTGTACCTGTGCCCATCATATAAGCCGCTGCTTCAGCATAAGCGTGAGCAGTGGGCGTACCGCTGGATGACTTAATAATATTGGGGTACTTTTTACTCGACATATTTAATTTATCGTTGGTACTACCATCCTCATTGGTGGTCGTATCCAATGATTTGATTGCGGCAATGGCTTGGGCAATCGCAATACGCTGGACTGTATCCAACTTATTATTAGCAACCACAATACGTCCAGAGTGGCCATCAACTAATATGTTTGTTGCCGTACCATTACCAATCCCAAGTTCGGTTTTAGCAGAAAATTGCCCTAAACCCATTATCGTCTCATTACTAAGTTCATTGCTCGCAAGCAACGGTAAAATCGCATCTTTTAAGCGAGACAAACGATCTAACTGCCCCCGACTTGGATCAGCAATTGTACCGTCAGCATTAATAGTACTGGTGCCGCAGCCGCGTACATAATAATCAATCGGCGTACTGCCTATGGTGACACTTTTTTTGATCGATGTTTTATCTTTTGTCGAACTGCCATTTCGTGTATCTTTTAAATTGTATGACCATTCTTTATAACTACGAGGAAAATTCCCGCCTGCTTCATTCACCATTTTCTGCTCACACAACGAACTGTCTACATCCCCAGAACTGCCATACGCATTGTTTTTCGGCAGTACCAGCGAGCTAATCCCCATACTGCCTGAAGTATCCAACATTAAAAGAATTGATGTTTTTCCTTTAGTAGAATCACTATAAATTTCAATATCGCTTGCAGAACTCATTGGTATAGCACTACAGATAGCTAATGTCATCGTCATAGATACGCTAGCTGAAAGAACTTTTTTATTAAATGATTTCATTAAACTATTCCTCATTCGTATTTATGACTTAAGCTTAGGTTGTGCACCGACAACATAGTCAGCATGTTGCGTATTAAATGGTATATTAAGATTAGAAAAGCAGGTCGACACCTGTGAAGCTCTCTGTCTAAAACAATTTTCTATTTGAGCATCAGTCGCACTCGCAAAACTTGGCAAAACCGAAATAACAGTTGCACTAATACTATTTGAAACAATGGGTAAATTCGATGAAGTCACACCTAAGCTGGTATTAAGTGCAGCGGAAGCAAAAGGCTCATCAGTATCGCTATTTTTTTGCAAGTAGACTTGTGAAAGTATGGCTGAACGACCAGTTGCAAATTGATTTTTTTTACAAAAGCCCATCACACCATTTTTTGTAATTCCACCTGCTTGATCAATTACACTTGCATTATTCATTGAGAAAAATTGAGCTTGTGAAGCTCTATAACAAAAAACTAACTCATCCGTTGCATTGGCACTATCATTAAAATAGCTATACATTCCATCTCCCGCCAACTGACGTGCAACCTGAGAAGGGTCTTCCAAGTTAAATAATGCAGAGTTACTATTTTCAAGCAATAAAGCCTGAATTTGACTATTGGTCGCAAGTTTTAAGCCCAAAATACCTGTGCGTATAGCCAATGTACCAATTAACGTAACAAGCACCAAAATCACAAGTACAATAATTAAGGCCGAACCTAGTTGTTTTTTCATCACACTCCCCCCAAAGTATTTCGAAGTCCAACAAACTGAGTAATGGCCTGTCTAAGATATTTGCCATTATTGACATTATCTTGTAATTCAACTTCTTGACCTGCAATCGTATATTTAGTAGTTGTATTAAATGAAGCATCTGCGCCAATAGATTGCGATGAAGTAACCAACAAACCCAACTCTATTCCAATCACATTCACATATTGTTTTTCATCTACAACAGATGTAGGCATTAACGCTAAATATTCATCAATTGTTGTATAGCGCAAATTTCCATTAGGATTTTTAACCAACAAGCGAACTTTAAATGCATCTACATTTTGGATAATCAGCTGACCATTTGTACCTAATCCCACAACACTATTAGAACTATCAACATAGAACCCAGCATCACAGTACAACCCGAAGCGATCCAAACTTCCTGCAATTTGCTGGTTATCGGGCAATTTATCTACATAGTAGCGATAGACATAAGTCCGGCCTGCAACCATCGCATTTCCTTCACAATCAAACTGGTCAGCCCCTCTTACATCGGGCATAAATTGCATAGTAATTTGATCACTTTTCCCCTTTGTTGCATCATCGCTTGCGCGTTGTGCAGTAAAACTATCATCAGTATTTGTATTAACACTAGAAGGAAAATTCACACCATCAAAAGCAATACCAGAACCGACAAGCTTATTATTCACTCGTTGTGCCGAAGGCGTATTTAGATTTGCATGCCGCAAGTCCTGAGTAAGCATAGATAAACCAAAGTTAGCATTTTGTTGAATGTCACCCATACTGGTTTGAAAACCCATAGCTCGTTGTGCATTCAAGAAAACAGCCAATCCAGCTGCCACAATAAGTAAACCTAAAACCAATGCAACCATTAGCTCTAATAAAGTTAGACCTTGCTGAGAAGATTTATTCATAGTTATAAACCTCCATAATTACACATTGAGCATTGGGTTCATAAGATGTCCCATTGGTGCATGCCGTACTTTCATCATCTGACGCATCAGAAGCAGAAGATGTTTCTGACGCATCGTTTGCTTGTGTTTTCCCCCAAGCGACATAGACACATTTACGCTTAAAGGTATTGTTTACGCCCTGACAATCCACCACATTGATTCGCATTCCCTGCTGTTCTGCTCTTTCTTCTATTTGTGCATATTCAAAGCGTGCCATATCTGCTGAGTTACAGTATTGCTCTCCATCACAAGCTGTAGGGGTACCTGATGAGGCCTTATAAGATAGAAGCCCTTCTCGATTCATACGCATACGCTCTGATAGGTCTCTCGCCAGATTCATAGCCTGAACGTTTTGCCCTGCCTCTTCACTTGCCGCAATAGCTCTCACTTGCAGCGCAACAAATCCGAGAACTGCCACTGCCAACAACAATAAAGCCACCATAACTTCAACCAAACCAACCCCTGTCTGAGTTTTTTTTATCATTTTCATTTTCTCACTAAGGACAATTTGTTGCGACTTTGTCATAAATAACAGACCCGTTTTTATTGAAATGAATCACTGCCTTTAAAGTCGCATCTTTTGCATGCTCTAAGATCACACACGCCTTGTTACCTGTTAAATAACCAAAAAAATTATAAGTCATAGCTGCCGAAGGCTTCGCAGATGTTGTCCAACTTGTATTTTCAGAAGGCTGCCAATTTTTAAATCCAGCACCGCTACTAGAAGTCAAAATAATTTGCTGATCCTGTTTTCGGAAAATAGCCTCTGAGCGGGTTTCAATAGCAAGCTGAACAACCTCTTGAGCATCATTGTTGAGTTGCATTCTTCTTATCTGCTGCATAAAAGAAGGAGCGGCCATCATCGCGATAATTGCCATAACAGCAATCGTCACCATCAGCTCAATTAAGGTGAACCCTTTATGTTTATTTTGCATACTCCCTCCCCAAGGCAACAAAACTTTACCCTATTTAAAATCATATTCTAATTCTTTACACAATCAGCACAATACAGGATAAAAGGCATAAAAAAACAGATGATTGCCAATTTACAATCATCTGTCAATTTTTCAATAAAATTAGAATGTTAACCAATCCACCTTTTAGACTTGAGTTACCGCAATACGTAACTCTTTTGGCAAACTAAAGGTAATATTTTCTTCCGTTCCAGCAAGCTCTTGTGGTGGTGTTGCACCCCAATCTTGTAATCGTTGAATCACTTGCTTAATTAAAATTTCAGGTGCAGATGCACCCGCTGTGACGCCAACTTTAGCAATATTTTCAAACCATGCCTGTTGAAGTTCATCTGCATTATCGACCAAATAAGCGGTTTTACCCATTCGCTCGGCCAATTCTCGTAAACGATTCGAATTCGATGAGTTTGGTGAACCGACCACCAACACCACATCACATTGGGTTGCTAAATCACGCACTGCATCTTGACGGTTTTGAGTTGCATAACAAATATCATCCTTACGCGGCCCTTGAATCTCAGGAAATTTCGCCCGTAAAGCATCAATCACTTTTGCAGTATCGTCGATCGATAAAGTTGTTTGAGTCACAAAAGCCACGCGCTCAGGATGATGCACTTGAAGCTCAGCCACGTCTTGTTCATCTTCAACCAAATAAATCGCACCACCATTTTTCAGGTCATATTGCCCCATGGTACCTTCAACTTCAGGGTGGCCTTCATGACCAATTAAGATGGCCTCAACCCCCTCACGGGCATATTTAGTAACTTCAATATGAACCTTGGTCACCAATGGACAGGTTGCATCAAAAACTTTTAAACCACGACGCTCGGCTTCGATCTGTACCGCTTTAGAAACCCCATGCGCACTAAAAATTACAATATTGTCATCGGGTACTTCATCCAACTCATCGACAAAAATTGCGCCACGTTGACGTAAATCGTCCACAACAAATTTATTGTGTACCACTTCATGTCGTACATAAATGGGGGGATTAAAGCACTCGAGCGCACGATTTACGATGGCAATCGCACGGTCAACACCTGCACAAAAACCACGTGGATTGGCCAATACAATTTCCATATGTTCCTCGATACCACTTTTCAATCAGCGGAAACTAATAAAATAAATGCAAACAAAGTGACGCCTTGCTATTTCGTTTAAACCTTGTCTGCTCTAAAATAGAGAAGATATTTTATCATATCAGGAAAAATATCATGTCGGGTCTCTTGTTTGTCGTTTCTGCAGCTTCAGGAACAGGCAAAACATCCCTCGTAAAAGCCCTCCTTGACCGTGTAACGAATCTTCACGTTTCTGTTTCTCATACTACACGTGGGCAACGTCCCGGCGAACTTGATGGTGTACATTACCATTTTACCGAAAAAGACTCGTTTTTGGCCTTGGTTGAACAAGGCGGTTTTATTGAATACGCCGAAGTCTTTGGTAATTACTACGGCACAGCGCAAGCCACAGTAAAAGAACAACTGGCGAAAGGTCATGATGTTCTACTAGAAATTGACTGGCAAGGCGCACAGCAAGTTCGTAAGCTTTTTCCTGACTCTAAACAAATTTTCATTTTACCACCAAGCCAGTTTGATCTGCGTCAACGTCTGTCTAACCGTGGCACAGACTCGGTTGAAGTGATTGAGCGTCGTTTAGGCTGTGCGGTTGAAGACATGCAACAATATGTTAACTTCGACTATATCATTATTAATGATGACTTTAATAAAGCTTTGCACGATCTTGAGTCTGTGATTATTGCCAATCGTCTTGTTCTTTCTCAGCAAGCCAATCGTCATCAAAAAATGATTTCTGAACTGATCACCCCTGTAGAGAAGTGATTAAAACTTGAGTCTACACACAAAGCGCCTTATACTGCACAGTCTGTTTTATTTTCCCATTCATAACGAGAACTCTTATGGCACGCGTAACCGTTGAAGATTGTTTAGACCATGTAGACAACCGCTTTGAGCTTGTACTAGTGGCAAGCAAACGCGCGCGTCAATTGGCACGTCAAGGCATTGAACCTACAGTTGAGTGGGACAATGACAAACCGACTGTTGTTGCATTACGTGAAATCGCAATCGGTCATGTTTCTAAAGATATTTTGAAACAACGTGAGCAAGACTACCAAACTTCGAGTCTTGATCTTGCACTGTCTGCAAACAATTTGAATTTAGATGGTTTTTCTTTCCAATAAGAAAAATTTATCGTTTAAAAGCCTAGTTTTTAACTAGGCTTTTTTATTGGATAACTTTTATATTTATCCAATACACGTTATAACTAGAAGATAAGATTCATCGTGGTTTAGGTGTATCTTTTTTGCTTTTCTCTCAATGAAAAATTTGACAACTCATGCAATATGTTTTTCATTAGAGGATCAGTAAAATTTTCTTGTCATTGCTACGTCTTAAAGGTGTTTTATGCCAGGCCCATTGGTCAGCCAAGCTAAACAACAGCTCAGAACTATTATCGATGCTTACTTAACTGAAAGCGACGTCGAGAGAGTGCTTGCGGCCTGTGATTATGCGGATATTGCCCATGATGGTATTACCCGTAAAAGTGGCGAACCCTATATTTTACACCCGATTGCGGTCAGTTGTATTTTAGCGCATATGCGTCTAGATGCCGAAACCCTGATGGCGGCACTTTTACATGATGTCATTGAAGACACAGACTTTAGCAAAGAAGATATTGCAGAAAAATTTGGCAAAACCGTCGCCGAACTGGTCGATGGCGTCACCAAACTCAGCCAATCCAGCGATAAAGAATATAACAAAGCCGCTTCTTTCCGAAAAATTCTGCAAGCCACACTACAAGACCCACGTGTCATTATTATTAAACTGGCTGATCGTTATCACAATATGACTACCTTGGATGCACTACGTCCCGACAAACGTGCGCGTATTGCCCAAGAAACCTTTGATATTTTTGTCCCAATGGCACGTATTGTTGGCATGAATGAGATGGGCGATAACCTCGAACATCTGTGTTATCAAAACCTCGATCTGGACATGTATAACAATGTCCAAGAAGCCCTCCTACAAACCAAACCTAAACGCTGTGAATATCAAAGCAAATGGGAAAATAATCTTACTGAGCTATTAAAAACCCATCAAATCTCAGGTCGAATTAAAAAGAAAAATAACAATATCGAACTGTTACGACACTTTGTGAAAAATGACATTGATCTACACGAACTCACGCATAGTCACGCATTTGAAATTATTCTAAATAGCATTGCTGACTGTGACCGCTTAGCCGATGTGTTGCGAGAGAGTTTTCAAGTTTTACATTTTGCAGACCATATTCGTAAACCCCTCCCAGGTGGTAACCAATCACTGCTGCTGCGCTTAAAAGGTGAAAACACAACCTTATCAGTGACCATTCAAACCGAGCTCATGCGTAAAGCTGCGCGTTTTGGTGTAGTCCTAGGCGACAGTGCTCCGCAAGCTTGCCGCTCTGCGATTCAAGCCTCGATGCAGAACTTGAATGTCTTAATTGATGGTGCCTGTGCTAAAACCACTTTTAGCGAACTGCTCGATTATTTACACCAAGAGAAAATTTGGGTGTATACCCCACAAGGTCATCTACACGAATTACCACAAGGGGCAACAGTGGTCGATTTTGCCTACTCTGCTAGCTTATTTTTAGGGAACCATGCGGTAGGTGCGAAAATCAATGGGGAAACTAAACCACTTTCTACGCCATTGCACAGCGGTCAGGTGATTGAAATTATTACCGATGTCTTGGCCACCCCAAACCCGGATTGGCTCAGCTTCGTCAATACGCAAAAAGCCCGTCGTGCCTTACAAAATATACTGCGTGAGCAAGACATCGAAGAACAACGCCTTGTTGGACAACAAGCTTTAAATCGCGCTTTAAAGCTATTCAATGTATCCATTAAAGATTTAACCGAATCAGACTGGTTAGAACTTTTACAATGGCGACATATCGAAAATAAAGACCAATTATTCGAGCAAATTGCCGTGGGAGATTTACTGCCGCAGTTGGTCGCGAATCATTTGTTTGCGCATGACCAAAGTGCACAGGAATCTGACCGACTCATTCAAGGTACTGAAGGTGTCGATGTCAAATACGCGCATTGCTGTAACCCTGTGTTGGGTGACCCAATTCAAGGGCATTTATCACGCCGCGGTCTTATCGTGCATCGTGCGCGTTGTCACAACCTCCTGCATGAACAACATCTGCACCCTGAAAACATCATGCCATTGCAGTGGACCAATGAGAACGAAGAAGAAATTAGTTTCACTGCATATTTATTGATTAACATGGCCATGGATGACGAACAAATTTCCGACCTGATTTATCAATGTCGTAAAGAAAAAATTGGGGTCGAAATGGTACGTAATCAAGACGATAAGACTTATGTCAATGTTGTGGTACACAACCGTAAGCAAATTGCAAAAATCATTCGCGATCTACGCATGCATTTTGGCTTCCCACGTATCAGTCGATTAGCTCAACCAGTGAGCATTGCGGAAACATCGATTGCGAGTTAATTGTTTAAATCCGCACATTTTAATGCCGATCTAGGCTATGATTGACGGTGAATATAATAGGAGAACACGATGTCCCGCCAAGTAATTCATACTGAAAATGCCCCTGCTGCGATCGGCACTTATTCGCAAGCAATCTTAGTCGGCAATACACTTTACCTTTCTGGTCAGATCGGTTTAGACCCATACAGTATGGAGTTGGTTGAAGGCATTGAAGCACAAATTCGCCGTGTGTTTGATAACTTAAAAGCTGTATGTGAAGCCGCTGGTGGAACGCTGGCCGATATCGCGAAGTTGAATATTTTCTTAACCGATCTTTCAAACTTCCAGTTGGTCAACCAAATTATGGGTGAATATTTTGCACAACCTTACCCTGCACGCGCAGCACTCGGTGTGGCAAGCCTACCCAAAAATGCATTGGTGGAAATGGATGGTATTGTGATTATTAATCAATAAGTTATATTTTTTAAGAAAAAGCCACCGATTGAGTGGCTTTTTTTTATCCAAAACTCCAATAAAGACAAATGAGATTTCAAATGATTTCTATTGACAAACGATAACAATTATCAATAATATCACTTATCTTATTTCATTCATGTGGCTTGCTGAAATGTACGTGTGCTTATGTCGTGGTATTACAGATCAAGATATTATAGACGCTGTTGAAAATGGTGCGGGTAGTTATCGCGAAGTTCGCGAGATGCTCGACCTCGGCACATGCTGTGGTCGTTGTGCACCAGAAGCACGCTCAATCATCAGTGCTGAAGTCTCTGCCATTGCCTCACGCTTAGCCATTGCTGCCTAGGTATTTGATTCGTTTTTTAGAATAATCATAATTATAAACTTACTCTTTATGAGTAGCTCCTCCCCCGCTTATGACTCTAGGCGGGTTTTCTTTTTTAAATATCTAAAAATACAATTTCTATCCCGCATGCTTTTGATTGCGATTTTCATTTGCTGTTCTATAAATTACTCGCCAAAAACCACTTTGTTGCTTAAGATATTTCTCATAAGTTATTGATATTATTTTTAAGCCACAGTTTGAATGGAGCTTTCTCATGAAAGGCAATCGTGATGTAATTAATCAGTTAAATCAGGTGCTTTATCATCATTTAACTGCCATTAACCAAAATTTCCTACACTCTCGTATGTTTAATGACTGGGGGATTGAGAAACTCGGTTCTGCCGAATATAAAGAATCGATTCGCCAAATGAAGCATGCTGACAAAATTATTGAGCGCATTCTTTTTTTAGAAGGTTTACCAAATTTACAGCACCTCGGTAAACTCTATATCGGTCAGCATACCGTTGAAGTCTTAAATTGTGATATACGTAAAGTCAAAGAGAACATTGAAGCCATTCAAACTGCAGTTAAACTAGCAGAAGAACAGTTAGATTATGTCACTCGAGATTTGGTGCAAGAAATTTTAGAGAAAGAAGAAGAATGGCTGGACTGGACCACAACCCAATTAGACTTAGTTGAGACTGTGGGTATAGAGAATTATATTCAGAGTCAGATTTAATATTGATTTATTAAAATACCCGCAGATGCGGGTTTTTTATTGAATCAATTTATTTCCATGGGCGAAGGTCAACAATTTTTATAACCGCACCAGTTTCTTTATTGACTAATACCGTCATATCAACTGCATTGGCTTTTAGTGGAATATACCCTGTAGCTTCAGGATATTTTTCTAAAATTTGTTGTACAAGCATCTGATCATTATATTGCTCAAGCTCTTTTACATTTTTTGCTTGTTGTTTAATTTGAGGTATAGCTTGAATAAAATCCACATAACGTTCAGGCTTTTGAGCAATTGAAATTCCACCTAATGCTTCAGCGAACATGTCGTTTTCGCGTTGTAATTTATCTTTAGAAAATTCAACAGATACATATTGAGGTCTTAAAAATGAGGTTTTTTGAAATTGAGTTTTCGCTTGGTCTAAATTTTCTATAATTAATTCATTTTTTCTTACTAATTCAAAACGATCAACATTATAGGCAATCCAGACTGGTCTACCTTGTTCTAGTGTATAAACACCATAAAGTAAAGCAAAAATTTGAATAATAATGATAATTGAAAGATCAAATTTCAAACATTTTTTATGCTCTTTATATACTAATAATCCTAATAAGGGACCAAGCGTAATATCAATGAAAAACAATATTAAAATAATGCTCGTCACACCAACTGCTTTCGCAAGAGGCATTTGATACCAAAAACTTAATAACAATCCTAGTAAAATTATACTAAAAACTAATGACAAAGTTAAATGTTTGATAAAAAATTTTAAACGTTTAGACATAAGTAGTTACTTCATATTTAGATTTGGTTTACTACTATTTTTTTCAAATAGTGATGAAATACCAATACCCTGATTCGTATTAATTTTAGACAAATCGTTAAACAATGCTTTTTTATTATAAAGAGAATTATGTACTTCGAGATAATAATTTGCTCTATTCATATCTTCATTAAAATAAAAAATTTGAGCCATTTTATATAAATTGTACTCAGTAGGTTGGGTTTTCACGTAATACTCAAAAAACTCAAATTCTGATCGAGTATAATTTTGATCTATCCTTGCAACAATAAAATCTGCACGATCTGAAAATTGAGAAAACAATATAGACTTTTTATGCTTTGATTTTCCTGTATTTTCCATACCAGATGCATAACCCAAATCACTGAGCCACTGATCATACTGTTTAAATATTAAAGCGTAAAAACATATGGAAATAAGAAAAATTATATGCTTAAATTTTTCATTTAATAAAAAATATTTACAGTTACAATCAATAAGTAATATACCAATAAAAAAACCTAATGGAAATAAAAAATAGCTATAATACAATGGGTACTCAAGTTGGGCGTGTATTAATATACACGCTACCATCATAAATAAGTAAAGCTGTGGCAAACCTTGGATACTTAGAAAAACCAGTTTTATAAGATATAAGCCATATCCAATAATAAGAACTGCGAATGGAATACCTACCCATAACACTAAATCAATCATGATATTATGCGCACTAGTAAGATTACCTTCATTTTTAAATAAAACCACCCCTTCTAATTGTGCGATTGTGGTTTGAAACCAACCATAACCCAACCAAGGTTTTTGCATTGATGCATAGAACATATGCTTCCAAATTTCAATACGACCCAATCCACCATTCAGTCGCTCTTCTATTGAAATTGGCTTTAATAGATTTAAATATTCTGAAATTTCAGTATTGAATATAAAAATAAATACGTAAGAAAATACCAATATTAAAGCGATATAAACCGTCGATTTTTTTTCGAAGTGATTTTTTTTAATGATGAAAATCAGAAATAATATAAATAAAACAATCCATGTCGTTCGTGATTGAGTTAATACAAGCGCTAAAACCTCAAAGGGGAGTAGCAAAATTAATAATATATTTTTAGACCGTTGATATTCATACAAAAACAAAATGCTGCAGATACTAAGCATGAGTAGTGTTGCCAATTGATTTGGCTGGCCTAAATTTGCATATGGGCGATTGTGACTTAAATTTAAAATATAAGGATGAGAGATTTGAAGCCACTGCGCTATTGCAAATACACTACTGCCAAATCCTACCAAAATAAAAAAATATGCAGTATATTTAATTACTTTTTCCTTTTCAGCAATCTGAATACTATTGTACCCATAGATAACTGAAGCTAATAAACCGAATAAAAATAAGAAACTAAAAAAGGCTGTCGAAAAATAATAAATTTGACCAAATAAGTATTGTGCAAATGGTACTAAACAAATAATGAATAGAGGGAACAATAATTTTGGGAAATTCACATTTTTTTTATAAAAAAGTGTAATGCATAATATAAGACCTAAAAACCAAAGCAAGTCTTGTGAAAATGAAGTCCATGGAAATGGAGATATGCCTATAAAATAGGATAGAGAGAAAAAAACTAAAATAGCAGCAATTATAATTTTCATATTTATCATGACTAAAAAAAGCTGACCGAAGTCAGCTTTTTACATTCTTACATTATTGTGCAGTACGGCAAGTAGCTGGTAAATACTTTTGCATTTTATCAACAGCAGACTTTTCAGGACCACATTTCCATTCTTTAATTAATGCGCTTGTTGCATCAGTAGCAGCAGTAGTGCCAGATGCAGCAGTGGTATTCAATGGTGTTGTATCATTAATGTATGGTGTCATGATAATTTTTTGACCAGATGCAGCTTTCAGAGAACTATCTGTAGCTAATGTAACTGTAATTTGTCCAATTGTTGCACCAGCGGTAGAAACTCCAATACTTTGAACATATTTTGTTGCTTTAGTTGAGCCATCACCTTGTTCACAACCCCACTTATTTGTACCAGTTGGAATAGAACCTGAATCAACTGCTTCAGTTACCGCTGTACGACAAGAAGACGCTGCAAGAATACCTTCAGACACTTTAGAACGTACGGTGTAGTCTTGATATGCAGGAAGTGCAACTGCCGCCAAAATACCAATAATCGCTACAACGATCATTAATTCAATAAGAGTAAAACCCTTTTGTATAGATTTCATAACATTCTCCACAAATGTTTTTTGTTTATTTATAAGCTTTGTAAAGCTAATTTAGCTTAATTTATAGTTAGCACTAATTGTGCCAAAACTGATTATAATAAAATTAACAGAAAAAACAGCACTTTAAAAAAATATTTTTATTTTTTGTAATCATTTCGTCTCTTTTTGTGTTTAAAAGTGACGATTTGTGTCACTTTTAAACCTGTTTATTAACGTAGTATTATTGGCGAATTGGCTATTTCATTAACACGGTCTTGCGTTTTATCAGCATAAAACTGATTCAAGACTAAACCTATTTCAAAAACACCATTCGTCAGCGCATTGCGATAGTCTTTAGCTTGCATTTTAGCAATGATATTTTGGCAAACCTCATCCCACACTTGCTGTGTAGTGGCATCCTGTATCCCACGGTCAATCACAATCTCGACTTTACGCTCACACAAGTTTAAGTACAGCAAGATCCCGCTATTCCACTCGGTATCCCACACACCGAGCTCAGCAAACAGTTGTTTCGCACGTCCACGAGTATCTAAATAATAGGCTTCTCGAGCAGGCATATGCCCTTCAATCACCACTTGAATTTCCCCAATGTGCCCATGCTCAGCAGCAGCTACCGCTTGTGCAATCGCATGTTGATCTTGCTGATTAAAAAAGCGTTTACTCGCAGGCATATGCAGTAAATGCTTTAGCCAACGCTTAATACTCGGCTCTACAACTTCATCTAGCTTTGGTTTAGTGACGATTTCCGTCGTTTCAGTTATTGTTACCATGACCCTGATGCTCCTCCACCGCCGAAGCCGCCGCCCCCGCCACTCACTCCCCCCCCACCAAAACCACTGCCGCCACGACCTCCGCGCCCACCTCCGCCGCCAGAAGAGAGAAAGAGCTGAAATATCGTTTGGGCTAAGGTCGTGATGAGTAAAAAGAAAATCCCACCACCAATCAGTAAGCTGGTGATTAAGCCTGCTCCATTCACCAAACCAGCCACGATGCCTGCAACTGCTGCAGTCGAGGCACTTAAACGCTTGCCCACCACAAATGAGCCAATTGCGCCAGCAATTAAGATAAATAAAGCAGTACTAAAGGTTTTACTTTTGGCTTCCTGCTCACGAATGGCTTGGTCTTGGCGTTCTTGTAGTTGTTGCGCCGCTTGAGCTGCAACTTCAGGATCAAGATTTAAAATACGTTCAATTTCAACAAGTCCCGCATCGATTCCTTGGGCATACTGAGCTTGCTTAAAATACGGTGTGATTTGTTGGTTAATAATGCGATTCGCAACAATGTCAGGGATGACGCCTTCCAAACCATAACCCGTAAGAATCTGCATACGTCGGTCATTAACGGCAATTGCTATCAGCAAACCGTTGTCCTGTTTTGCTGAACCAAGTTGCCATTGGTCTGCAATACGCATGGCAAAACCAAAAATATCTTCTTGACCTGTGGTCGGGACAATCACCACGCCTATTTGGGCTTTTCCTGCGTCATGCAAGGCACGGATTTTTTGGCCAATGGCTTGCTTATCTTCAGTACTTAAAATATGTGCTTGATCGATCACAGGTTCATTTAAGGTTGGTAACACCCGTATCGATTCACCTTCTGCCATATCATTAGCAACGAGCGGTTGTGACACGGCATCACCATTGGTAGAGCTTACATTATTCGAACTTGCCGCTTGCTGACCTTGAATAATTTTTCCAGCAACGACTGTTTCCGCAGCACTATCTGTCGCTGTAGCAACCTCTGCCCATGTTAACGAACTTAGACACAACAGTCCTGATAAAACGAATGCAAGCACCCATTTATACGGAAAGTCTACGAACTGCTGCTGTCCTATCATTCATTCACCTATGGTTACAATTACTTTAAGTCACCGCTAGTTAAATGACACTGTTGGTGCTTTTTGCGCACTTTGCTCCGCACTAAAGTTCGGTTTAGTATCCATCCCAATCACCTTGGCAGTCATGACTTGTGGGAACTGGCGTGAATAGGAGTTAAAGTCTTGCACCGTAGTAATATAGCGATTACGCGCCACCGCAATGCGGTTTTCGGTACCTTCGAGCTGAACCTGCAAATCACGGAATTGCTCATTGGCTTTTAAATCTGGATAGTTTTCTGAGACCGCAATTAAACGCGACAAAGCACCTGTCATTTGCGCCTGAGCTTCTTGATATTTTTGGAATAATGCAGGGTCTTCTAATACGTCTTTATCGACTTTTAAACCTGCCACATTGGCACGAGCCTGTGTGACCTCGGTTAGAACTTGCTCTTCATGCTTAGCATACCCCTTCACCACATTCACCAAGTTCGGCACCAAATCTGCGCGGCGCTGATATTGGTTTTGTACTTCCGACCACGCAGCTGTAACCGCCTCATCTTTAACCTGCAAGGTATTATAACCACAGCCCGATAGCGTTAAAGTGCTCGCAAGGGTAACAACGACAGCAGTTTTTTTCATAAAATTCATTCAGCTATCCTCTTTCTTTTGTATTTATTGCAATAACCTGATTGTAAACACATTTGATTATCCTTTTGTTGCTTTTAGTTAAAGCATCTAAAAGTGAAAAAACCGAGTGATCTTCACTCGGTCTTTATTGCTCATTTCTTATACTTAACATTAAACAACCGCCTGCAATTCCTGCTGAAAACCTTCGAGTTGATAGTCCTCTGCCAAACGAGTTTTCCAGTATTTTAACAGTTGGCTGTAATCAATATCTGAGGGATGAAAGTTGCTTTTGTAGTAAGACAGATATTCAGGCAGCAATTGCACAAACATCTTCGCCAGCAAATACAATCCAAACAGATTCCCGCCCAATTTAGGTATGCTCTTTTTGTGGTCTTGTAAAAATAATCGACTGGCCGAGTAAAAAGTTAAACTGGCGAAACCTGTCGTTACACTGCGCATAATTAAACGGCGAATCTTGTCATCACCATACACATTTTGATAAACATCAAAGGCAACCGCACGATGCTCAATTTCTTCAATGGCATGCCACACCCAGAGTTTAACCGCATCATCATCCAAGGTGCTCAATACCTCAGGATGCCTTAAAATATAGCCGCCTAGCAGTGCCGTAAAATGCTCAAAAGCGCAGGTGATTGCGAGCTGAATTTTAGGATGCAAGTTTTTCACATAATCATCTTTACGCGCCAACCACGCCTGAAAACGGTCGAGATTATAATCATCACGGCGCCATGCCGCATTAAATGCCGTGTGTGCTTGAGAATGCATCGCCTCTTGACCAATAAATGCCGCAATCTGCGCTTGAAGATTTTCACCCTTCACTTGGTCACGTACATTACGCACGCTATGCACAAAGAACTGCTCACCGATGGGAAAAGTCGAAGACAACGCCGTCAGTAAATGCGACATGACCGGTGAATTGGCAAAATAATGCCGACGGATGGCTTTGGGGTTAAATTGCAAACGTCGAATCGTAATATCCTGAGCTTTTGGACGATGTTGATATAGTTTTTCTGTCGTCACTTGAGTCATGTCCATTTCCTAACATTTAACCGAGCGATCTTCAGTATCTGAATTTAGAGGCCATTCACATATGGCAAAAATGCTTAGTGCATTTGCAAATTCGTCCATTTTTATCAGACTCTCCACCAGATCTTTTTCGATTTATCC
Organism: Acinetobacter sp. MF4640; assembly: GCF_002018895.1. NCBI lineage: Bacteria > Pseudomonadati > Pseudomonadota > Gammaproteobacteria > Moraxellales > Moraxellaceae > Acinetobacter > Acinetobacter sp. MF4640. The sequence goes on from NZ_MVOM01000017.1 coordinate 35,300, forward strand.
CGATCCACCTCTTTCATATCATCTCAGTCAAATAGTGATCATAAAAAAACCCGCCGAAGCGGGTTTTTGTGTTGAACGATTTAGATTAAATGTCTAAATAATCCAAAATACCTTCAGCCGCTTGACGGCCTTCCCAAATCGCTGTGACAACAAGGTCTGAACCACGAACCATATCGCCACCCGCAAAGATTTTCGGGTTTGAGGTTTGGAATTTATAGGTTTGCTGTTCAGCCGCAACTACACGACCTGAACCATCAAGGTTAATATTCACATTTGTAAACCAATCCGCAGGGCTGGTACGGAAACCAAATGCCAATAAAACTGCATCTGCAGGTAAAATTTCTTCTGAACCCGGAATTGGTTCTGGGCTGCGACGACCACGGCTATCAGGCTCGCCAAGTTGAGTCGTAACCACTTTTATGCCTGTGACTTTACCATTTTCACCTACAATTTCAATCGGTTGACGGTTAAACAAAAAGTTTACACCTTCTTCTTTGGCATTTTGCACTTCACGACGTGAACCCGGCATATTTTCTTCATCACGACGGTATGCACAGCTCACCACTTCTGCACCCTGACGAATCGAAGTACGGTTACAGTCCATTGCAGTGTCACCACCACCTAGGACAATCACCTTTTTACCTTCAACACTAATGTACTCACTTGGGTCTTTTTCCCAACCTTGAGTACGGTTGACATTGGCAATCAAGAAATCCAATGCATCATAGACACCATTAAGGTCTTCACCTGCAAAGCCGCCTTTCATATAGGTATAAGTACCCATACCCATAAACACCGCATCGTATTCTGCAAGCAGTTGATCAATAGTGACATCTGTCCCAATTTCAGTATTTAAACGGAATTCCACGCCCATGCCAGTGAAGATTTCACGGCGACGCTTCATTACATCTTTTTCCATTTTAAATTCTGGAATACCAAAGGTTAATAGACCACCAATTTCAGGACGTTTGTCGAATACAACAGGTTTCACCCCGTTACGCACCAAAATATCAGCACAGCCTAGACCTGCGGGGCCCGCGCCAATGATCGCGACTTTTTTATCAGTCCACTTTACATTTGACATATCTGGACGCCAGCCGAGTGCAAAAGCGGTGTCATTGATGTATTTTTCAGCATTACCAATCGTTACTGCGCCAAAACCATCATTTAAGGTACAAGCCCCTTCACATAAACGGTCTTGTGGGCATACGCGACCACACACTTCTGGTAACGTGTTAGTTTGGTGGCACAATTCTGCAGCTTGGAAAATACGGCCTTCAGCAATTAACTTTAACCAGTTTGGAATGTAGTTATGTACTGGGCATTTCCATTCACAGTATGGGTTACCACACCCTAAACAACGGTGGGTTTGGTTTGCTGCCACTTCCGCTGTAAAAGGTTTATAAATTTCCACAAACTCTGCTTTGCGGACCTGAATCTCTTTTTTCTCTGGATCTTGGCGTGCTACATCCAGAAATTGAAAGTCATTGTTTAGGCGCTCTGCCATGTCTCTCTCCGTGGGTAGGTGCAGTACCGTTTATTTATCGTCTGCACCTGCCTATGTATCAGCAGTAGTGGAATTATTGTGGATCAGCTTGAGTGGTTTTCAACAAGGTCTGTAAATTGGCTGCTTTCGGTTTCACCAACCAGAATTTACGACTGTAGAAATCAAACTCGTTACGGATCTTGTATGCCCAAGCACTACCAGTTTCTGCAATGTGTTCATCTAAGATACGGCTCAAGAACTCTTTGTGTTCTTCCATTGCTTCTGTAGAAATACGATTCAGCTCAATCAGCTCGTGGTTGTAATGATCAACGAAGTCATTATCAAGGTCAAGAACGTAAGCAAAACCGCCTGTCATACCTGCACCGAAGTTGTGACCCACTTTACCAAGTACAGTCACGATACCACCCGTCATATATTCACAGCAGTGATCGCCCGCACCTTCAATTACAGCGAAAGCACCCGAGTTACGTACTGCAAAACGCTCACCTGCTGTACCTGCTGCGAACAATTTACCACCCGTTGCACCATATAAACAGGTGTTACCAATGATTGCAGTTTCTTGGGTTTGGAAAGGTGAACCTTTTGGCGGGAAGATCGACACACGACCACCTGCCATACCTTTACCCACGTAGTCGTTCGCATCACCCTCTAAACGAATGTGCAAACCACCTGCGTTCCAAACGCCGAGAGATTGACCCGCAGTACCCACTAAGTTCATCTTCACTGGGTGCGCTTCCATGCTGAGGTTGCCATAACGACGCGCAATCTCACCTGAAATACGTGCTCCAATTGAACGATCACAGTTGCCAATGGTGAAGTGATATTCACCAGTGGTCCCAGCTTCAATTGCTGGCAACATTTCTGCCACCATTTTCTCAGCAAGCAAGCCTTTATCAAACGGTGCGTTACCTTCAACTTCGCAGTACTGCGCCTTACCTTGCGCAGAAGGATGTGACTCCAGTAATGCACTCAAATCAAGGTGTGCATGTTTCTCCGTTTCACCTGGAAGCATTTCAAGCAAGTCTGTACGACCAATCAAGTCTTTGAGGCTTGAAACACCCAACGCTGCCAACCACTCACGTGTTTCTTCAGCAATGAAGGTGAAGAAGTTGATGAGCATTTGTGGCTCGCCAATATAATGTTCTTGGCGTAAATGATCTTGTTGAGTTGCAACACCCGTTGCACAGTTATTCAGGTGACAAATACGCAGGTATTTACAACCTAAAGCAATCATTGGTGTAGAACCAAAGCCAAAGCTTTCTGCACCTAAAATCGCAGCTTTTACCACATCTAGACCGGTTTTCAAACCACCGTCGGTTTGAACACGAACTTTACCGCGCAGGTCATTGACACGAAGTGCTTGATGCGCTTCAGAAAGACCCAACTCCCAAGGCGAACCTGCATGGTGAATTGAAGACAATGGAGAGGCTGCTGTACCACCGTCATAACCTGAAATGGTAATGAAGTCAGCATAGGCTTTTGCCACACCTGCTGCAATGGTACCTACACCTGGCTCAGACACCAGTTTTACTGAAACCATCGCTTGAGGATTGACTTGTTTTAAGTCAAAGATCAATTGTGATAAATCTTCAATTGAATAAATATCATGGTGCGGTGGCGGAGAAATTAAGGTCACGCCCGGTACTGAGTAACGTAAACGTGCAATTAAGCCATTCACTTTACCACCTGGTAATTGACCACCTTCACCCGGTTTAGCCCCTTGCGCTACTTTAATCTGCAAGACTTCAGCAGAAGTTAAATACGCAGGTGTTACACCGAAACGACCTGATGCAATCTGTTTGATTTTCGAGTTACGAATGGTGCCATAACGCGCTGGATCTTCACCGCCCTCACCAGAGTTTGAACGGCCACCAATGGTGTTCATCGCAATCGCAATCGCCTCATGCGCTTCAGGAGACAATGCACCTAAAGACATGCCTGCAGAGTCGAAGCGCGGTAAAATCGCTTCTACAGACTCCACTTGATCTAGAGCAATCGAGTTATCAGTTTTTAACTTTAATAGGTCGCGAATTGTTGCCACTGGACGGTTATTCACCAGCTCAGCATATTCTTTAAAGTCTGCATATTGACCAGAGCGCACTGATTTATGCAAAGCATTGATCACGTCTGGGTTGAATGCATGGTATTCCTTGTCGAAAACAAATTTCAGCAACCCACCTTGATCGATTGGTTTACGTGTTTTCCAAGCGGTATCGGCCAATTTCTTCTGATCATTTTCAAGATCAACAAATGTTGCACCTTTGATACGGCTCGGTACGCCAGTGAAGCATTTTGAAACCACTTCTTCAGACAGACCCACAGCTTCAAATAGTTGACCACCACGGTAAGATGCGACCGTAGAAATCCCCATTTTTGAAAGCACTTTCAACAAGCCCTTTTCAATGCCTTTACGGAAATTCACTTGCGCTTGGATTGGGTCACCCAATAGCTCACCTTTGGCAACCAAGTCATTGATCACATCATAAGCAAGGTATGGATAAATCGCAGTTGCACCAAAACCGAGAATAACCGCAAATTGGTGCGGGTCACGTGCCAGTGCTGTTTCAACAATAATGTTGGCATCGGTACGTAAACCGACATTAATTAGATAATGGTGCACAGCACCAGTTGCCATCAATGCATTGGCAGGCAAGAAACCTTGACGAATTTTCTTATCAGACAACACCAATAAGGTTTTGCCGTCACGAATCGCTTGCGCTGCTTCTTCACAGATACGCGCAATTGCAGCTTCTAGACCTTCATCTTCCGCATAATTTAAATCGATATCTGCAATCTCATAACCCTTACGACCCAGCGTACGGATTTGATGCATTTTCGAATTTGACAACACTGGGCTTGAAATGATCAAACGATCCGCATGCTCAGGGCTTTGTTCAAAAACGTTTTGCTCACGACCTAAACACGTTTCCAATGACATCACAATCGATTCACGTAATGGGTCGATTGGTGGGTTGGTGACCTGAGCAAACTGTTGACGGAAGTAATCCGACACATGACGTACTTGGCGAGACAAAACTGCCATTGGCGTATCATCACCCATTGAACCCACTGCTTCCTGACCACTTTCAGCGATTGGACGAAGCAATTGATCACGTTCTTCAAAGGTCACCATAAACATTTTTTGTGATGCTTTCAGGTCGTCGCCTTTTAAGCCTTGATCACATAAATATTCTTCAAGCTCTGGACTACCTTGTACACGAACTGAGTTTTCACGTAACCATTCACGGTAAGGACGCATTTTTTTCAAATGCGTGCTGACATCTTTAGTGTCGAGCATTTTACCTGTGAAGGTATCAATCACTAGGATTTGACCTGGACCGACACGACCTTTAGAAATTACATCTTCAGGCTCGTAGCCCCATACACCAATTTCAGACGCCAGTGTGATGTAACCATTTTTGGTAATCACCCAACGTGCTGGACGTAAACCATTACGGTCCAACATACAAATCGCATGACGACCATCTTGAATCACGAGACCAGCAGGACCATCCCACGCTTCCATATGCTTCGAGTTAAACTCATAGAATGCACGTAAATCAGCATCTAAAGTTTCCACGTTCTGCCATGCTGGAGGAACCAACATACGCAATGCACGGAACAAGTCCATACCGCCGCCCACAAGAATTTCAAGCATGTTATCTAAGCTTGAAGAATCCGAGCCAGTACGGTTCACGATTGGATTGAGCTCAGTTAAACCAGGCAATAATGGGTTTTCAAACTTTGGCGTACGCGCCATCGCCCAGTTACGGTTCGCAGTAATGGTATTAATTTCACCATTGTGTGCAAGATAACGGAATGGCTGAGCCAAAGGCCAACGCGGCAATGTATTGGTCGAGAAACGTTGGTGGAACACCACAATATGTGACTCAAGACGTGGGTCTGCCAAGTCTGTGTAGAAGTCAGCAATCGCTTCAGGCATCATCAAGCCTTTATAGCTAATCACTGTTGAACATAATGTGGTTACATAAAATGAAGGGTCATTAGTAAGCTGCTGTTCTGCACGGCGGCGTGCCAAGAAGAGTTTACGGTTAAACTCAACTTCAGACACACCCATTGGGCAGTTCACAATAATTTGCTCAAATGCAGGAAGTGACTGCATCGCAATCGAACCTAAAGCATCGTTATTGGTCGGAATCACACGCCACGCCAATACTCGACAGCCTTCAGATTCAATTTCTTTAGTTAGAATTTGTTTTGCATGTGCTGCAATTGCTGGATCGAGGCTTAAAAACACCGTGCCGACAGCAAAAACTTCACTGAGTGTAATATCACTGAGTTTTTTCGCTTCTTCACGGAAAAACTGTTTTGGCATTGCTAAGAGTAAACCGCAACCATCCCCTGTCTTACCATCTGCAGCAATACCACCGCGGTGGGTCATACAGCTCAGACTGTGCATAGCAGTCTTGACAAGATCATGACTTGCATCACCCTGCATATGGGCGATTAAACCAAAACCACAGTTATCTTTAAACTCATCCGGTTGGTATAAACCTTGAGCGGGAGCTACAGTATTAGGCGATGGCATGTGCATAGCGTACCCTTCTTTCTACAGGCCCTGTCGGGCGTCTAACAATCTAATTACTTCTTGCCGATTCGTTCAATTGACTCATATTCAGATTCTGATTGAAGTACAGCATTTTTTCTTCACACCCAAGATAGACTGATTTTCGTCTTTATGCATGTCTTAATTGAAAAAATGTATGCAGCAGTCACGCACTTTTATAAGGCACTTGGCCGCTACTATTTCGCTCATAAATCGAATCTTTTTTGCGCCAAAACAGTGACATCAACTCAATTCATGCACCATTAAAGCAAGTTTTATGCCAATTATTTATTTTGTGTGTTAAGCGCTTTAGTTTTATTAGGTTTGTGTTTTTTACGTAAAAAACTAGTTCGAGGATAATCCATTTATTGCACCATATCTGTGCACATATGGAATTTACATTTTTTGATGCGCCATAATGATCCAATTTTAATTAAATGGGTCGGTCACTTCAGGTTCATTTGTTTTATTTTGTGGCGCATTCTCTACGGTCGTTTGTGACTTTTGCACATCAACCACATTTCCATCCGCATCACGACGAGTAACCGTTGTCGATGTGGTCGATTGTTTATTTTGTTCAACTGCTGCACGTGCCGCTTGTTGACGCGCAGCAAGCGTAGCTTCATCAATCACAGGCACAGCGGCTGGTTTCAACTGCACGGCATAGAGCTTATTGCTAAGTCCAAGTTCATCAGAACCGAGATCATTGACATATTCAGCATAGCTTTCAATTTTTTCAACTTTGGGTTGCACCGACTTCGGCAACGTCAGTTTTAAATCCGCCAATGCCTTTTGCGCCTCATTGGCATTTTTATACACACCATAGATCAGCACATATTGCTCAATTTGGTTTTCACCCGTCAGTCTTAAGTAACTAAACGCTTGACGATCAGATTGTCTTTGCAAAAAGCGCTTAATAATCGCCTCTTCTGAAACTCTAAACAACTCAACTGCACTGTTCTTTTTATTTTCCTGAATAAATTTGGTCCCACGGAATTCAGCTTCATGCTGCGCGATTGCTACAACACGTGTCGTCATATCCAAAGGTTTTACTTCATCGAGGAATGAACCTAAATGTGCGGTTGTTGCGACTTTTTCTGGCTGAATTTGTAACTCAACTTCAGATTCAGCTTTTTTTTCAACTTCAACCACAGTCTCTTGATCTGTAATGGCCCAAAAGACTAAGGCGCCAAACAAGCATACCCCTCCGAATGCAAGCCAAATATAATTTTGCTTTGTCTGCCACTGGGTTCGAAGGGTTGTTGCCATAATAAAGTTATGCCTGCTCTTGGTTGGCTAAAATCGCCTGTTTCATCAATTCTACATCAAATGTTTTGGTAATGATGGCCTGTCCTACCGCTTGCATCAAAACCAAACGCAGTTGCCCGTTCAAGACTTTTTTATCATGAGCCATATACGCCAAAAAGTCATCGAGGGGAATCTGCGGACATACTATCGGTAAATTCGCGCGTTGAATGATATTTTTTGTACGCGCCAAATCTTCTGCACTGATCCATCCCATACGCTGCGATAAATCTGCTGCCATCACCATACCTGTTGCCACAGCTTCACCATGGAGCCATTCACCATAGCCTAGATAAGATTCAATCGCATGTCCAAAGGTATGCCCAAGATTCAATAAGGCACGCTCACCTTGCTCTTTTTCATCATTGGCAACAATACGCGCTTTATGGGCACAAGAACGATACACAGCTTCAGCCAGTGCAGCTTCATCACCCTGCACCAAATCATCTATATGTTGTTCCAACCAAGTGAGAAAGTCTGTATCCCCCAAGAGTGCGTACTTAATCACTTCTGCCAAACCTGCGGATAACTCACGTGCTGGCAGCGTTTTAAGTTGAGACATATCCGCCAAGACCACTTGCGGTTGTTGAAATGCCCCGATCATGTTTTTACCCAGCGGATGATTAATCCCTGTTTTACCACCAACACTCGAATCAACCTGTGAAAGAAGTGTCGTTGGCACCTGAATAAAATAGACCCCACGCTGGAAGCATGCTGAAGCAAAGCCCGCCATATCTCCAATCACACCACCACCTAAAGCTAAAACTGTACAATCACGGTTGAAGCCTGACGCTAGCAATGCATCAAAAATCAGGTTGAGGTGCTCAATATTCTTATATTTTTCTCCATCAGGCAAAATACAGGTTGCAACTGTTTTTCCCAACGCTTCAATTGCTGCCACGTAACGCGCTAAATACAAAGGCGCGACCGTTTCATTACTCACAATCATCACTTGGCGACCATGAATATACGGCTCAAGTAAAGCGTTCGGATCTAAATCACTACCAATAAAGATCGGGTAACGGCGTTCGCCAAGTTCAACATATAAGGTTTGCATGGATCAAATCACTTCAAAACTGAATCAAAACTACTTTAAAAGAATCAAGTTTAAGATACGCTGCGCAAGATCACGTGCAGCCCCTTGATTGGTCTCGATAATATAATGGGCAACTTCACGATATAAAGGATCTCGAACGCTGAGCAAGTCAGTTAACTTTTGTTCAGGATTCTCCACTTGAAGCAGTGGGCGATTTTTATCACGATAGGTTCGCTGTAGTTGAATCTCTACAGGAGTATAAAGATAAACAACAATACCACGTTGTTTGAGAAATGCGCGATTTGGAGCCTGAGTCACCGCCCCACCACCTGTGGCCAAGACCAAGTTGGGTCGAGAGGTTAACTCATCAATCACAACCGTTTCACGACTACGAAATCCAAGCTCGCCCTCTTTTTCAAAGATCCATGGAATCGTTGCCCCTGTTTTACGCTCAATCTCATGATCGCTATCAAGAAATTCACGTCCTAACAGTTCAGCTAAATGTCGTCCTACCGTTGTTTTTCCAGCCCCCATAGGCCCTACCAAATAAATATTTGGTAGGGTTTCAAACTCTTTGCTTGGCAAGGAGTCACCTTTTAGATTTGTTCAAATTAAAAATATATTAATGATTTCTTGAAACACTGTCATTAACAATTCGTGGTGTCACAAAAATCAATAACTCAGTTTGCGCACTAGATCTGGTGTTATTTTTAAATAAAGCACCCACTACAGGCAAATCCCCAAAAAATGGAACTTTCTCATATTGATTTTGCTTAATGTCATCAAAAATACCGCCAAGTACGACTGTTTCACCATCATCAACCAAAACATTAGTTTCAAGTTCATTGGTATTAATTAAATATCCTGCTGATGTTAGTGTACCAACTGTATCTTTTTCAATTTTCAACGACATTTGTACGCGACCATCAGGTGTAATACTTGGCGTGACTTCCAACTTTAAATTCGCATCAACAAAACTAGTTGTTGTTCCTGTATCCGCACTCCACGTTTGATAAGGAATTTGATCTCCACGTAGAATATAGGCTTTCTGTTTATCACCAGTAAGTACTTTAGGCGCCGACAAAACTTCACCATGACCATCTGCTTGTAGCGCAGTTAACTCAAGATTCAACATATAGTCTGAGATTTTTAACAAACCAAAGTTAAACGTTCCCGCCGTACCCGTTGCCAAATCTACTCCTAAATCAAAACTCGGTTGGAAATCCCCACCCCACACAGGATTGTTATTGAGTTTTTGCGCACTCCAACGAATTCCCAATTCGCGAGAGAAATCTGTTTGTGCAGTTACAATACGGGCTTCAACCATCACCTGTTTCACTGCAACATCAAGTAAGTCAATCATCCGGCGGATCTTATCAATGTTCTGCGATGTGTCGTTTACGATTAAAGTATTGGTTCGTAAATCGGCAACCACACTACCGCGTGAACTCAATAAGCTTTCTAAAGCTAGTGAATCTGTGCCAGCCGTACCGTTGGATGCCGCCCCTTTGCTATTTCGAGAATCTTCTAGCAATTTTAAAATATCAGCAGCTTTCGCATAGCTCAACTGAATATAATCGGTTTGAATCGGTGCAAGTTTAATACTTTGTGCAATGGCTTTAGCTTCATCATCCTCAGATTTGATCAGTTCAGCCACAGGAGCAATCCAAATTACATTACCATTACGTCGTTTATCCAAGTTCTTGGTTTTCATAATGATATCAAGCGCCTGATCCCATGGAACATCCTTCAGGCGCAAGGTAATATTGCCTTGTACCGTGTCCGAAGCCACCATGTTAATGCCTGTAAAATCAGCCAAGAGCTGTAATACACGGCGTACTTCAATATCTTGGAAATCTAAAGAAATCTTTTTGCCCGTATAAGCACTTGGTGCTTTAGGCTTCATTGGATTTTTATCTTCAGGACGCTTTAAACTAATGGTGAGCTTATCTTCTGCCTGATAAGCCATATATTCAAAACTGCCGTTCGATTGAATCGTAATCAGGCCGTTACTACCATCGTTTTGTGCATCAATGGTCGAGACTGGTGTTGCGAAATCATTCACATTTAGACGACGTGATAAATGGACAGGAATTTTATTTCCCAAAACACGAACCACAATTTTACTGCCTTGCTGTTTCACATCAACAGGGGTATTGCTACCTTTTAAATCAATGACAACTTGGCCTTCGCCGTCTGAACCACGTTGGAATCCAATATTTGAAATACCTTGCTCTGAACGCGCTGCAGCAACAGGTGTTGCTAGCGCTGGATTCGCTGAGTTAATTTTCAGAATAAAGGTATTGCCTTCAACACGTGTAGTAAATGCACCTGCATCCGCCAAATTTACAGTTAAACGTGAACGCTGTGCATCTGAAGTTACATCCACAGTACTTGCTTCAGCCGTTGCAACCGCAATACTACCTTGTTTTAAGCTCTGCTGTGCTTTATCAAAATCTAAAACCAAACGGGATGGCTGTTCCAACTGATAGGCCTGCGGCTGAGGTGGCAAACCGTTGAACATGACACGAATTTCTGTTCCCTGTCCCGGAATTTGCATCGGCACAATATTCGTAATACTGACTTGCGCACTTGCAGCCTGCATCACCGCCATTGCAATTGCGCCCATTGAAAACTGACGGAACATATGGTTCATCGTATTGCCATCCCCAAATATAAAATCTTTAGCACTATTTTTCATTTTTATTCCTTTTCCTTTTTTAAGGCGCCGGCCCAATTAATACTAGGCTTCTCGGGCGCTCGACATAGCCCTCACGCCCATCCGGAATAATTTCAACCAAATCAATTTGTGTGGCGGTGATATTAATCACACGACCATGATTCATCCCCAAATAACTACCGCGCTGTACGCGTTCAATTTCACCATCAGGTGTCTGAATTAACGCCAAAATTTGTCCATTTTGCCCGCGCATACTACCTTTCATGTTAAGCGATTCAATCGCATAACTTTCCAAAGGTTGTAATTGGCGAGATAAGTTTGGATAGACACGCTTTCCAGCCATAATTTTCAGTTCAGCGGCTAACGAGCTTGGCATAAACGGGCTCTTTAATTGATGCGCTGCATAATTAAAAGTCGGTACAGGTGGAAAATCTGGCGCAGGCTCAATCGGCAATGGTGGCTGATTGCGAATTTCAGCCATTTGCATATTGACCGCATCAATACGTGAATCACAACCGACAAGGAATAGTCCAACGCAGAGACTAAGCATGAGATTTTGATATTTCATTACTGAGCACCTCCTGCATCTGCTTTAGCTGTATTTTCCACACTTGCAGCAGCTGTCGCCCCGACATAGCGGTAAGTTTTAGCCTTTACACTGTATGAAATTTGCGGAATATCCGTCTTTTTCTCATTATTACTTGATGCTGAGATATCGAAGTCATGCAAGGTCACAATACGCGGCAAAGCTGCAATTCCACTGACAAATGAACCAAAAGAATGATAATCACCCGTCGCTTCAATGGAAATCGGCTGTTCGATAAAGAACTCTTGGCGAATTTCTGGCTCTAAACGAATATTTTTAAACTTTAATCCAGAATTTACGCCGCTCACGTTGATATCTTCAACCAAACCAGGAATTTCAGTTTCTTTCGGCAACTGCTCTAACTGCTGATTGAAATTAGCTTCCATTTCTTGCAATTGCGCTTGATATTGCTGCAAGTTACGTAATTTTGAATCTTTTTCACGAAACTCATTCAGTAAATTTTGTTCTTGTGCATGTGCATTTGAAATCGCATCAAGCTTCGGCTTAATCACGACAAAATAACCCAATGCCGCAATCACTAAAATGATAAAGATCCAACAAGTCAATTTGACTGAAAAGGGCCAACTGCCGTAATTGTTTGGATCTAAGGTATTGAATTGTTGAAAAAATTTATCAACCGTCATTTTCTTCTTAGTTACAGCATGGTTTTCTGATGTTAATTCTTCAAATTCATCGCGACTCATTGTGCTGCCCCCGCTGTTGAATTATTAACTGTGCTTGCGGCTTCAGGTGTGCTCGCATCAGGCGCTACTGGCTGAGCAATCTCATCTAAATCTGCCGTGACCACAAAGGTGCCATAGGTTTCTTCAACACGTGGCACGATGGAACTTGGTGCTTTATCTTTTTTCTCTTCAGCAACCAAGAATGAATTCATAAAGGCATTGCGATACCATGCCGATGCTTCGAGATTACGTAAGAATTCCGCAACTGTATTCGGGCTTTCCGCTTTACCTTCAATGGTAAATTTATCACCCGTACGCACAAACTTAGTAATATACATATTACTTGGTGTGACACGTACCATTTCATCGACCAAACGCACAGCTACAGGACGTTGACCTTGCAAACCTTGGATCAACTTCATCCGTTCAACAATCGCATTGCGCTGTTCTTGCAGACCTTCCAATGACTTTAATTGAACATCTAAGTTTTGATTGGTACTCACCACCAACTGATTGGCCTGTTCTTGATCTTCAAGTTTTTGACTGTAAAAGAACCAAGCCAAAGCAACAGCTAAAACCCCAACTAATGCAGCCCCAACACAATAGGCAATAAATTCTTTTTTTCGTTTCTCTCTTAACGCATCACGCCAAGGGAGTAGGTTTATTTTTGCCATTAATCAAAACTCCTCAATGCCAATCCACATGCCACCATGAGTGATGAAGCATCATTTTCAATTTTTTTAATGTCGATTTGTGGAGAAAAGCCCATCTGTAAAAATGGGTTGGCAATGGTGACCCGATAACCTAATTTTTGTTGTAATAACTTCGCCAGTCCTGGAATATTGGCATTCCCCCCTGCCAATAAAATATGGTCGATCTCATTAAATTGAGAGGACGAAAAAAAGAACTGCAAAGAACGTGCTGCTTGTTGCACCACAGCTTCAAGAAAAGGTTCAAGTACTTCAATATCATAGTCGTCAGGCAAAGTACGGCTTTTTTTGGCACGTCCAGCTTCTTCAAAAGACAAACCATAACGGTTTTGAATTTCTTGCGTCAGTTGTTTACCACCGAACACCTGTTCACGGGTATAAATGACTTTATTATTCTGCATGACAGATAAGGTCGTCATGGTGTGACCAATGTCCAGAATCCCAACGGTGTTTACACCCATTGGAAGCGTATCTGAAAAGACTTTGAATGCATTTTCAATGGCGAAACTTTCAACATCGGCAATCTTAGGCGTTAAACCACCTAATTCCAATGCTTCGGCACGTGCCTCTACATTTTCAATGCGGGTTGCAACGAGGAGTACATTGACACGATTGGGATTGGCTAAACGGTCTGGAAGGACTTCAAAGTCCAAACTCGCTTCATCTAATGGGAATGGAATATATTGCTCAGCATCATCACGAATCTGAATTTCACGTTCGTCATCGTTCATATCGGCATCCATTTCAATGATTTTAGTAATCACCATGGAAGTCGGAACTGCCAGTGCTACGTCTGTCGATTGAACATTGGCCAAATTTACCGCACGCTCAAGGGCATCACCAACTGCTTCTGGATTCAATATATTTTTTTCGACCACACTTCCTTCTGGTAATGGGACTAGTGCATAGCTCTCCACCCAATACCGATTATTTTTAACAGAAAGTTCCAATACCTTAACAGAAGTCGAACTAATATCTACTCCTATTAACCCCTTACTTGGCTTACGATATAACCTGAGCACAGTATCATTCCTATTATTTTTTTATCCCCAAAAAAAGTAACCCACTAATTAGTCCGCGTCTATAATTTTATACGGATACAATAACTCATCTAACATTCCGTATGTGTACAGGATATACTGACCGCTAATTAGTTTGCCATTAGCTCTTATTAAAACTTACTTGTTATGAAAAAGCTATCTTGTTCGGGCCGTGTTCATCCATTTTTTTTGATCATTATTATAATGTTGGTCTCAATTCCAATGGGTTTTTATGGCATGTATCTCTATATTGCCCCATCTTTGCCGCAAATGACAACTCTAAAAAAGGCGCCATTACTAAAACCTTTACAAGTTTATAGTGCGGATAACCAACTCATTTCGGAATACGGTGGCAAGCTATCTGTACCCGTAGATTACGATCAGATCCCACGAAGTTTTATTCATGCCTTCTTAGCGGCGGAAGATTCTTCTTTTTTTGAGCATAGTGGTATCAGTTTTAAAGGTTTAGGACGTGCAGTCAGTGAAAGTATTACTGGGTCAAACGTCCAAACGGGTGGCTCGACCATCACCATGCAAGTGGCAAAAAACTATTATCTCAGTCCCGAGCGTACGTTAAAACGTAAGTTGACTGAGGTTTTTCTAGCCCGAAAAATTGAACAAAATTTAACGAAAGAGGAAATCTTAACCCTCTACGTCAATAAGATTTTCTTGGGTAAAAATGCCTACGGTATCGCAGCGGCAGCTAAAATTTACTACAACAAAAGCTTAGACGAACTCAGCATTGCACAAATGGCAATGATTGCAGGTCTGCCTAAAGCGCCCTCTAAATACAATCCAGTGGTCAACCCCGAACGTGCTTTAGAACGTCGTAACTGGATTTTGGGTCGTATGCTCCAGCTAGGCTACATTAACCAAAGCCAATATGAAAAAGGCATTGCAGAACCAATTAACCTCGATATGCCTGACCGCGGGGTAAGCAACCGATTTCCCTACATCGGTGAAATGGTCCGTAGCGAACTGATTGAAAAGTTCGGCGAGCACGCGATTGACTCTGGTTATAAGGTTTACACCACCATCAACAGTGAACGCCAAGCCTATGCCGAACAAGCGGTACAAGATGGTTTAGAAGCCTATGACCGTCGTCATGGTTGGCGTGGTGCGGAAGCTCATGACAAACCCTTAAGTAGCTTTAGTGCATTTGCCAACACCTTCCCTGCCGAAGTTACCCGTGTCAATCAAAATAGTTTTGATGCCTTAATGCAAGATGGCTCAACGGTAACCGTACCATGGTCTGGCATGTCTTGGACACGTCCTTATCGCAACGCGAATGCCGTAGGCGGTGCACCATCAAGAGCATCTCAGATTGTTAAAGTAAAAGACATTGTACGTCTGCGCCCCAATGACAACAAAACCTCATGGGCTTTGGTGCAACTGCCTAAAGTTCAGGGTCAGCTGATTGCACTTAACCCAAACAATGGCGCTGTAGAAGCATTGGTTGGTGGTTATAATTTTTATCAATCTAAATTTAACCGAACCACACAAGGCTGGCGCCAACCAGGTTCGATTATTAAACCCTTTGTCTATGCACTCGCTTTAGAGCGCGGTATGACACCGTATAGCATGGTCAATGACAGCCCGATCACCATTGGGAAATGGTCACCACGTAATGCCGATGGTCGCTATTTAGGTATGATTCCCCTGCGTCGTGCACTATATTTATCGCGCAACACCGTGTCAGTTCGACTCCTGCAAACCGTGGGCATTGAACGTACACGTCAATTGTTCATGGACTTTGGCTTAACCGATGAACAGATTCCGCGTAACTACACCATTGCCCTCGGAACACCTCAGGTTTTACCGATTCAAATGGCCACAGGTTACTCAGCCTTTGCCAATGGCGGTTATCGCATTCAACCACATTTCATCAATCGTATTGAAGATGCCTATGGCAAAGTCATTTATCAGAACAACCCTGAATATGCATGTATCAGTTGTATCTCTCAATTAGAATCAAATCCTCAGTCTGCTGACACCATCACGCCTGATGATGAAGTAATTGAAGTCACCAACCAAGATCTAAACCCTGCTGAAAAATCGGCAAATCCTGTTGAGATCAACAGTGACTATCGTCAAGCGCAACGTATTTTAAAATCCAGCTCTGCTTATGATATGGCGAATATTTTAAAAGACGTGATTCAACATGGTACAGGCCGTGCTGCATTGCGTATTGGACGAGATGACTTGGGCGGAAAAACAGGAACCACCAATGATGCAAAAGATGCTTGGTTTGCCGGCTTTAATGGCAAATTGGTGACCGTAGCGTGGGTCGGTTTCGACCAACCAACAACTTTGGGACGCCGCGAATACGGCGGTGTGGCTGCGCTCCCGATTTGGACAGACTTCATGGCCAAAGCCTTACAAGGCACGCCTTCGGCTTGGGTTCAACTCGACGCTAAAGCCAAAGCACCGATTCAACGCCATCAGAAAGAAACACCTCAGAGCAACTTAGGACCAACCCCACCTTTGGCGCAGCCGTTGTATCGCCCTGCACCAGTGGTGGTTCCACGTGCTCCTGAGCGTGACTTTGATGATTTGCCGGGTGAGGAGGAAACGTTGGTTCCAAAGAATAGCACCCCACCCACCATGCAAGCACCCAAAGAACAACCGAAACCTAAATCGGATGCGCTCGATCATTTGATTGATCAAGTCCAATAATATAAGCCCGCATTTGCGGGCTTTTTTATACTTATGCTTTTTTCTGAAACAGTAAAATTTGATACTGGGCGTGTAGTTCAAAAGCTGTTTGAGCCTCTAAAGCTTCACGGCGCTCTTGTTTTGCTTTATAGGCATAAGGCGTCATCGCAATCAGGTTTTTTAAGTCCTGCTGATTAAGCTTAAATTCAGCATCAACAACATCATCACTCACCAAATCAAACGCATCATTCAACTGTTCTACAAATTTGCTCGGTTCATGCGGCTTCACCTCTTCGAACAGAGCTTCACGCATGGCATACAAATGCTGAGGCGCAGGCGTCACTACAAATAAATATCCTTGCGGCTTGAGCACCCTTAAAATCTCTTGTTTTGGAATCGGGCTAAATAAACTGCTACATAAATCAATTGACTGATCCAGTACAGGTAAAGTTGCTCCAGTACCCACAACCCAAGTAATCTTTTTATTGATTTTCGCAGCCACTTGCACTGCATTTTTCGCAATATCGACACCAACACATTGCAGCACTTCAGCCTGCATCGCGTCTGTGTAATAGCCTTCACCACAGCCAATATCGAGTAAATTTTCAATACGTAAATCACGCACCTTATTTACAACTGCTTGCTGTAAAGGCGCGTAATGACCTGCACTTAAGAAGGCACGGCGGGCTTGTACCGACTCAGGCGTATCCCCCGGATTTTTGCTGTGCTTATGTTGGACGACATGCAGATTGACGTAGCCTTGTTTCGCCACATCATAACTATGTGAATTCGCACAGCGCCATGTTCTTTCGTTTAAAGTTAGAGTCTCACGACACACAGGACACATGAGCAGATTCATTATTTTCTCCAAGACATTACCTCACGCATAAAAAAAGCCGGCAAATACCGACTCTTTTCATACTTTTGCTTAGCGCAATTTTAAAGTCATTAGCCCTAAAACTACCAGCATAATTGTGATAATCCAAAAACGAATCACCACTTGGGTTTCACGCCAGCCTTTTTTCTCATAATGATGATGTAATGGCGCCATCAAGAACACTCGTTTATTGCGCATTCTGAGGGAGCCAATTTGCAAGAAGACTGAAATCGCTTCGACCAAGAACACACCAGCCATAATGGCAAAGACAATTTCCTGACGAACCATGACCGCAATTGTACCAAGCATTGCGCCCAATGATAATGCACCCACATCACCCATAAAGACCTGTGCTGGGTGTGCATTAAACCAAAGGAAGGCCAAACCTGCGCCAATCATGGCTGCACAAATCACCACCAATTCAGAGGCAAATCGTACATAAGGAATATGTAAATAATTGGCAAAACGGACATCACCAGCCAGATATGCAAATACACCTAGACCCGCAGCAACCAGTACTACAGGCATAATCGCTAAACCGTCCAAACCATCGGTCAGGTTCACGGCATTTGATGCACCATTAATCACCAAATAGGTGAAAATAATAAAACCAATACCCAACGGAATCACCGACAAAGGAATACTTAAATCTTTAAAAAATGGAATTAGCAGATCCAGCATATTTGCGGTATGTACAGGATTAGTCTGTTGCTGTGCAATTACATATAGCGCAATACCTGCGCCCAATGATGCAAGCGAGGTCCAAAAGAACTTTTTACGGGCAGGTAAACCTGCATTGTCTTTATAGCGAATCTTGATCCAGTCATCGGCCCAACCCACTGCACCAAAAATCACCATCACTGCCAAGACAATCCATACATAAGGGTTGGATAAGTCTGCCCACAACAGTGTGGAGATACCAATTGAGAGTAAGATCAGCACCCCACCCATGGTTGGTGTACCCATTTTTTTGGCATGATTTTCAGGAGCATATGAACTCACGGCTTGACCATATTTGAGTGCTTGCAACTTGCGAATCATCACAGGACCGAGCACTAGACCAATGGTCAGTGCGGTTAAAACACTGAGCAAAGAACGCAATGTTAAATAACGAACCACCTGAAACGAACTATGATAGCCCGCCAGTTGTTCAAATAACCATAACAACATTTAGAGTTTCTCCATCAAATCAGCCATCAACGTTTCCATATGGGTATAACGAGAACCTTTAAACAGGAAACTCATAGACTGGGGTTGATGTGTTTCAATTAAACTGAGTAAGAACGGCAAAGCCTGCTCTTGATTCAAAAAAGCCTGCATTTTTTTGCCATATTGGGTGCTGCGTGCGCCTTCTTGTGCCGCAGGTGCAAATTCACCGACAGCCACCACGAAGTTCAGCCCTTTCACTGAGACCAAATCACGCCCCAGCATATAGTGCTGCTGTGCAGCAGAGCTACCTAGCTCACCGATATCACCCATCACCATCACCCGAACCCCCTCTTGCTGTGTAAGCACTTCAGCAGCGGCACGCATAGAGGTTGGGTTGGCATTGTAGGTATCATCAATTAACAAATGACGGCCTTGTTGAATAAAGTTCAAACGCCCTTTTGCACCGACCGCTTGCTCAAGGCCAAGCACGATATCATCCAAGCTAATACCAATCGCTAAAGCAAAAGCTGCCGCAGCGGTTGCATTTTGAACATTATGCTCCCCAGCAAATGGTAAATTCACCTGACGCACGCCTTGCGGGGTATTCAACTTAAATGTTGCAGATTGCGCCTGTAGTTCAATCTCAGTGGCAAAGATTTCACCACCCGCACCAAAGCTGAGCACCTGTTCAGTTTGCACTGCTTGACGAATGCTATCAGCAAAATCATCGGCTGTAGGAACAATTGATGTGCCATTTGGAGCAATATGCGCATAAATCTCAGATTTGGCACGGCAGATACCATCACGTCCACCAAACTCACCCAAGTGTGCTGTACCAATATTGATAATGCCTGCAACCAAGGGCTGGACCAAATTCGAGGTATAGTCAATTTCACCTTGATGGCTTGCACCCAATTCCATCACTGCATATTGATGCTCAGGACGTAATTCCAATAACATGACTGGCACACCCAAGTCGTTATTCAGATTGCCACGGGTCACCAACGTTGGTGCTATACGTGACAAAATACTGCCTAACATTTCTTTGGTGGTGGTTTTACCACTACTCCCCGTCAGCGCAATCACTTTTAGCTGTGGGTTTTGTGCACGGCGATAAGCCCCCAGTTGTCCCAATGCCAAACGTGTATCAGGCACCACCAACTGACAAATCTCTGCATCAATAGGCTGACTCACAATGGCCACTTGGCAACCTTGTTCAGCAACTTGCGTAATAAAAGCATGTGCATCAAAACGTTCGCCTTTGAGTGCCAAGAAAGCATCTCCTGCTTCTGCATCACGCGAATCCGTCAAAATACGCTTAATTTCAGTATTTGGCGCTTGATCATTTAGCCAATAACCTTGGGTAGCTTCGAGCAACTGTGCGGCGGTCCATGACACTAAAGGCACTGTGCTGGTTGTTGAGGTATGCATACGACTTCCTTAGTGTGCAGGATAAGCAGAATCAGTAGTGTGGTGCTGTGCATCAATCGCGGATTGCACTTCAACGACATCATCGAACCAATGCCGAACACCCTCTATTTCTTGATAGTTTTCATGACCTTTGCCTGCAATCATGACAATATCACCCGCTTGGGCCTGTTGGACTGCAAATTTAATCGCTTCACGACGATCATGGATTTCATGAACCACACGGTTTGAGAAATCAATCCCCGCTTTCATATCGGCAAAAATTTGCTCAGGATTTTCTGTACGTGGGTTATCTGAAGTCAACAACACTACATCCGCTCCATTTAAAGCAGCTTGGGTCATGAGTGGGCGTTTGCCACGGTCGCGGTCTCCGCCACAGCCAAATACTGCCCAGAGTTGCTGTTCCACATGGCGCTTCAACGTACTTAAGACTTGCACCAGAGCATCAGGCGTATGCGCATAATCAACCACAAACAAACGCGCATCATCACAAATCACTTGCATACGGCCTGGTGCACCCTTCAGCTGTGCTGTCGTAGTAACCACATCGGCTAAATCAAAACCCGCTTGTTCAACCATAATTAAACTTGCGACCAAATTTTCAATATTAAAATGACCCAATAATGGGTTCTGTACCTGATATTCGGCCTGTGCCGTACACAGGCTAAAGTTCGCACCCGTCAGGCTATATTGAATATTCTTCACCTGATAGTCTGCAGGCTGCGTGGTTGAATAGGTTAAAATTTTCGGTCGAGCTGGATTATTTTGTGCCGCTTGAATCATGACTCCAGCATGCTCATCATCCAGATTGATGACTGCAACTTTCAATGATGGAAATTGAAACAAGCGAGATTTAGCTTCGGCATAGGACTCAAGCGTGCCATGGTAGTCCAAATGGTCACGACTTAAGTTGCTATATGCAGCAATTTCAATTTCACTACCCGCTAAACGGCCTTGTTCCAAACCATGTGAAGAGGCTTCAATCGATGCAAATTCAGCACCTTGCTTGGCATAGCTATGTAATGCATTTTGTAAATGTAGCGCATCCAAAGTGGTATGCGACGATGCTTCTAAATTGGGTAAAATGCCATTACCTGTCGTGCCCATCACAGCACAAGACTGACCTTGCAACATCAACAGCTCAGCAACCAAACGAGAAATCGTGGTTTTACCATTGGTTCCTGTCACCGCTAAAATACGAGCAGGCTGTACTTGGCTAGTGGCCAACAAAAATTGCTTTTGCCAGCCCCCCATCAAGTGGCGTACATTCGGCACCACTATACTGTTTTCAAGCCCAAGCTCAGTTTCACTCACCACCGCTAAAGCCCCTTTGTCCAAGCCTATTTGTGCAAACTGCTCTGTTTTCTCAGGTTGTGAAAGTGATGTCAGCGCAATAAAAATTTGCCCTGCCTGTACTTTACGACTATCAAGAACAAAACCTTGAAATGGCTGTGCCATCCATTCAGCGTTTTGGTTAGCGGTGTAGAGTTGTTGAAATGTAATGGACATTCATCACCTATTTCTTGATTACAGGAGCATCTAAAGGTTTATCTAAAGGCACGTTCATTAAACGTAAGGATTCTTGCATAACACGGGCAAATACAGGCGCAGACACCGTACCACCATAGTAGGTCCCTTGCGGGTTTTCGACCACAACCACCATCGCTAAACGCGGGTCGCTGACTGGTGCTACACCAGCAAAAAGTGCACGATATTCATTGGTTGAGTAGCCTTTACGGTCAGCACGTAATTTATGTGCGGTTCCTGTTTTACCCCCCACACGGTAACCCGGAATGGTTGCACGAGTCGCGGTACCACCCGGTAAAGTTGCCGTTTCCATCATCAACAAAACTTGATCCGCAATTTTTGGATCAATCATTTGTTCACCACGGGGCGGCGCATCTAACTTATACAAACTCAAAGGCATTTTCACACCTTTGTTAGCCAACATGGCATAAGCATCCACCATTTGCAGCACAGTCGCATTTAAGCCGTAGCCATATGCCATGGTCGCGACTTCCGATACATTCCATTTACTTGGTGGAAGAATTAAACCACCACTTTCACCGGGGAATTTAACCGCAGAACGCTGACCAAAACCGAGACGTTTGTAAAAAGTCGGTAAAGTTGCATAAGGGAGAGATAAGGCAATTTTAGCCACACCCACGTTAGAGGATTTTTGAATAATCCCGCCCAAAGTCAGTGGACCGTAGTTATGCGTATCTCGAATGGTGTGGTTACCGACCCGCATTGAACCCGGAGTGGTATTGACCACCGTATTCGGCATATATTTGCCGCTTTCCAAAGCCATTGAAATGGTCAAAGGCTTCATGGTTGAACCCGGCTCGAAAGAGTCAACCGCACCACGGTTACGCATGGCATCTTTATTCGACAAACTATTTTTATCGTTCGGGTTATACGACGGCCACGACGCCATCGCTAAAATTTCACCCGTTTTCACATCGACCGCAATCGCTGTTGCAGAACGAGCATTATTGGCTACACCCGCAGCGGTCAGTTCACGGTACATAATGTACTGAAGGCGCGAATCAATACTGAGCGTAATATTTTCGCCCGGCTCAACTTCTTTAACTACCTCGGCATCTTTAAAACGATTGCCCTTTTTATCTCGAACAATTTGCTGCTCACCATCAATACCCGACAGGCGTTGATTCAGCTGCATTTCTAAACCTTCAATACCCGAACCTTCACTGTTGGTCAAACCAATAATTTGCGCATTCGGTTGTGGTTGCGGATAGTAACGCTTGTAGTTCTTTTCGGTATACACCCCTTGGAACTCACGTTTCGCAATCAGTTCAGCTTGCTGAGGTGGCACTTCTTTTTTCAAGACCAAGTAGCGCGAACGCGGACGTTCATTCAGCTTCCGCTTCAGTTCTGCACGATCCATGCCCACAGCATCAGCCAGTTCATCCAGATTTAGGTTTTTGTCTGGTAATTGACGCTTCAATTTACGATTGTGCGGATCTTTGGCTAATTCAGCAGTAATCTCATCAAACAGTTTTTTATTATCAAAATAATCACGTGGATCAATCACCACTTTCATGATCGGCGTACTGATCGCCAAAGGCACACCATGACGGTCATAAATCACACCGCGCATGGCTTTAATTTTTTCAGTTCTTAAAATATTGGCATTGGCTTTGTTTTGCAAAAACTCAGTATTGATGACCTGTACGTAAAAAGCACGTCCAACCAAAGCAATAAAGCAAGCTAAAACCACCGCCCACATGAGATAAAAGCGCCACATTTCAACCTGTAGAGCCGATTTTTCAGTCACCGCTTGCTGTTTTTTACGAGTGGGTTTACGCTTTTCTACCATGTTACAGCGGCCTTATTTTTTGTCTTCTGAAGTCGTGGGTAAAGAAATCACTACGGTTTGCGCCGCAGGTGGTGAATACATGCGCAGTTGCGTCACCGCGCGCGTTCCAATTTGTGCAGTTGCGCCAAAAGTTTGCTGTTCAATCAGCAAACGGCCCCACTCTGCATTTAAGTCATCACGCTCGCGCATAAAAGAGCTCATTTCGCGATAGTCATGACGGTATTCAAACACTTGGAACACCACCATCATGGCACTGATAAACACCAGCACCAATAAAATGACATAGGCAATCAGCTTCTTAAACTTTAACTTTGTTGGAATTTTTTCAACGACTTCAGTTTTCATTATTCGCCTTTAAGTGCTAAGCGCTCTGCAACTCTAAGCCATGCACTACGTGAACGTGGATTGGCTTTAACCTCGGCATCACTTGCTTTCACACGTGATACTTTCTTTAAACGACGTGTATCTGGTCGTTGTTGTGGCATACCCCAACCCATGTCTTCCTCAAGTGTCGACTCTTTTTGAATAAATTGTTTAATTAATCGATCTTCTAAGGAATGGAAGCTAATCACAGCCAAGCGACCATTCGGTTTTAATACGTCTACCGCTTGCGGTAGGAAAACTTCAATATCTTCTAATTCTTTATTAATGGCAATACGAATTGCTTGGAAAGTTCGTGTTGCGGCATGTTTATTTTTTTCCCATTTCGGGTGCGCTACTTTCACAATTTCAGCCAACTGCGCTGTGGTTTCAATCAACCCAGCCACTTTAATGGCTTTGGCAATACGACGGCTATAACGCTCTTCACCATATTGAAAAATAATATTGGCTAACGCTTCTTCCTCAATATTGACCAGCCACTGTGCTGCGGTTGGACCTTTTGAATTGTCCATACGCATATCCAGTGGTCCATCTTTCATAAAACTAAAGCCACGCTCAGCCTGATCAAGCTGCGGTGAAGACACGCCCAAATCGGCCATAACCCCATCCACCAAGCCAATGCCGCGTACTTCTAACTCATGCTTAAGGTCAGCAAAGCTGGCATGGATAATTTTAAAACGTGGATCTTCTTGTTCTAAAATCGCGGCTGTTTCCAGTGCTTGCGGGTCTTTATCAAAACCATAGACACGTGCATTTTCATCCAGCTTAGACAACAGCAAGCGCGTATGTCCGCCACGACCAAACGTCCCGTCAATGAAAATCCCTGTATTGCGATCTGCTACCAAAGCATCAACAGTTTCGTGAAGTAATACAGAAATATGCGACATAAAGACTCAATATGATCGGAAGGAAAAATGTAACTGCACATTATTACCTTGTTTTAACAAAGCTCCAAACGACTTTTTGTAGGGAAATATTACTTTTCATAGACAAAACCGTTTTTAAACGGCATTCATTATCAAAAAAAGCCTCCCAAGGGAGGCTTTTTAAGTAGTAGCTGAAATAATTAACTGGATTATTTACGGCTATTATAGATTTGGTCGAAGGTCGCCCCATTCACAAAGTGGGTCTTTTGAGCATTGGCCCAACCACCAAACACTTCATCAATGGTGAAGGTTTTTAACGGTGGAAATTGCGCTTTATATTTTTCTAAAACTGCAGCATTACGCGGACGATAGAAGTGTTTCGCCGCCATTTCCTGACCCAGTGGTGAATATAAATAGTTGATATAACCCTGTGCTAACCACTTGTTGCCATTTTTCGCCACGGTCTTATCCACGATTGCCACCGAAGGCTCGGTTAAAATCGAGATCGATGGATAAACAATATCGAACTGATTTTTACCTAAAGTTTTTTGTGTCACTAAGGCTTCATTTTCCCAAGTCAATAACACATCACCAATGCGACGTTCTGCAAAGGTGGTCATAGACGCCCGTGCCGCAGAGTCCATCACTTTCACGTTATGGTACATTTTACCCACGAACTCTTTGGCTTTGACCTCATTGCCACCAGGTTGTTTCAGTGCATAACCCCAAGCAGACAGATACACCCAACGTGGTAGACCGCCTGTTTTAGGATTAGGCGTAATAATTTGTACACCCGGTTTGGTTAAATCAGACCAGTCCTTAATTTTTTTCGGGTTGCCTTTGCGTACCATGAACACAATGGTCGATGTATAAGGCGCAGAGTTATTTGGGAACTCTTTTTGCCAACCCGGCTGAATTTGACCTGATTTAACAATTTCTTCAATATCATTGGCTAAGGCCAAGGTCACCACATCCCCTTTTAGACCATCCACGACCGAACGGGCTTGTTTACCTGAACCCCCGTGTGACTGTTTAAAGTCAACCGTTTGTCCTGTACGGCTTTGCCAATAGGCACCAAAGGATTTATTGAACTCATCGTAAAATTCACGTGTTGCATCATAGGATACATTGAGCATAGTACGGTCAGCCGCTTGAGCTGATGTCATACTGAATGTCAGACCTGTTGCCACTACGGCAGCAGCCCAAAGAGATTTCAAATGCGTTTTCATGGCGTATTAAATTAAATATCAAGAATTATGCTAAATATATGAAACAAAATCATAAATCGCAATTCGCTTTTGTTTTTTAAATACACATTATTTTTGAATCACTGAGACTTAATGAATTGTTTTTATTTAAAATAATAGCAAACACTTTACTTATTCTTATTATATACATTTTTATGCTTAAAATATAATAAAAGTGGATATACGTATATCCACTTTTATGTCCGAACGTGATCTCATTAAACCACAGCACGTTTATTTTTCAGTATAAATTTGATCAAAGATCGCACCATTTACAAAGTGAGTTTTCTGCGCTTTGGCCCACCCTCCAAAGACATCATTAATATTAAAGGTTTTTTGCTTTGGAAACTGAGCAAGGTATTTAGTCGCCACTTGTTTATTTCGTGGACGGAAGAAATGCTTCGCCGCCAACTCCTGCCCTTTTGGCGAATATAGATAGTTTAAATAGCCCTTGGCCAAATTTCGATTGCCGTTTTTGTCGACGGTTTTGTCCACAATCGCAACTGACGGTTCCGCTAAAATCGAAATAGACGGATAAACAATATCGTATTTGTCTTTACCTAGGCCTTGGGTTGCCAGTAAAGCTTCATTTTCCCAAGACAACAACACATCACCTATGCCTCGTTCAGCAAACGTGGTCAATGAACCTCGAGCACCAGAATCAAGGACTTTGACATTTTGATAAAGTTTTTTCACCAATTCTTTGGCTTTAGCATCATTACCTCCCGGTTGTTTTAACGCATAACCCCAAGCCGATAAATAGATCCAACGCGGTGCACCGCCTGTTTTTGGATTTGGGGTAATAATCTCAACCCCCGCTTTGGTTAAATCATTCCAGTCTTTAATTTGTTTGGGATTACCTTTACGCACTAAAAAAACAATGGTTGAAGTATAAGGTGCAGAATTATTTGGAAATTCTTTTTGCCAGTTTTTATCAATTTGTCCAGTATTCACAATTTCATCAATATCATTGGCCAAAGCCAAGGTCACCACATCTGCTTGTAGACCAGTTGCAACGGCACGTGCCTGCTTGCCCGATCCACCATGAGACTGCTTAAAGTTGACCTCCTGCCCAGTTTTGCTTTTCCAATACTGTCCAAAGGCTTGATTATATTCTTGATAAAACTCACGGGTCGGATCATAAGACACATTTAAAAAATCTTTTGCCGCATAAACACTGGCTGCAAAGCCCCCAAGTAATACTAAAATAGATGTCGCTAATATTTTTTTCATTGCTTTACACTCGAACTGAATTTGCTCACTATATAAACAACAAAAAATCAACACAATCATCTAGTTATAATTAATTATGGCTTTTATATCTGATAAAAAGATATCTCTAAAAGGACTATTTTGTGCACTTTTAGGGATAAGCCCATATCCATCCTCCACAGATCAAGCTCAAAATCTCCATGCTATCTCCACAGTTATTTGGTACAAAAAGCCAAATGATTTATATTTGATGTTTAAATGTCAATTTAGCCCAAATTTGTTTATAATTTTGTAAATTGTGTGACACATTTCTACTTTTTTATTTGTAAAATCGGTTAAATTGAAAATAGATTACCAATGACTTTAATAAAAATCTGTTCCAATACCATGTTGAGAGGGGGAAAAGGACATGAAATCAACATTTTTACATACCGTTACGTTAAGTATCGGCTTGGCTTGTTTTAGCCAACTGGGACATAGTGCAGCCATTCAAAGCAATGATAAAGCGACGATGCCAACTGAGAAAACATCGTTGATCGAAAAAGCGCTCAGCCAACAAAAAGGCAGTGACCGAACCACAATGACGGATACTGATTTAAAAATCATGACCTCAATCAAAGTTGCACCGACACAAAATTTCTTTGCTACACAAAACCAGCGCTTTAGCCGTTTTGTGCAATCATTGTTCCTCTAAACTAAAAATAAGCCACAGTGTCGTAACCACTCTCAAGTTATGACATTTGCGTACTAAAGCCTGATCACTGAATGTTGAATTAAGCATTAAGTGGTCGGTCTTTTTCGTTATAATAGACCTCAATTTACATTCTGAATCATAATTGGCTATGACTGTTCGTACTCGTATTGCACCCTCTCCAACTGGCTTCCCGCATGTGGGCACAGCGTATATTGCGTTATTTAACTTATGCTATGCCAAGCAACATGGTGGTGAATTTATTCTGCGGATTGAAGATACCGACCAACTTCGTTCGACTCCTGAATCTGAAAAAATGATTTTAGATTCATTGCGTTGGTTAGGATTGAATTGGTCTGAAGGTCCAGACATTGGTGGGCCACATGCACCGTATCGCCAGTCTGAACGCATGCATATTTATAAACAATATGCACTGGATTTGGTTGAAAAAGGTCATGCGTTCTACTGCTTTGCAACGAGCGAAGAGTTGGATCAAATGCGTGCAGAACAACAGGCACGTGGTGAAACACCAAAGTACGATGGTCGTGGTTTAAAATTATCTGCTGAAGAAATCCAAAATCGTCTTGCTGCAGGTGAGCCACACGTGATTCGTATGAAAGTGCCAGAAGAAGGCATTTGTACAGTCAATGACTTACTGCGCGGGGAAGTAGAAATCCCTTGGGCACAAGTGGACATGCAAGTCTTGCTTAAAACAGATGGTTTACCGACCTATCACCTTGCCAATGTTGTCGATGACCATTTGATGCAAATCACCCACGTTTTCCGTGGCGAAGAATGGTTGCCTTCTGCACCTAAACATCAGTTGCTGTATCAATACTTTGGTTGGGAAATGCCTGTACTGGGTCATATGCCATTATTACGTAACCCAGACAAATCAAAACTGTCGAAACGTAAGAACCCAACCTCTATTAACTACTACAAAAATATTGGTGTCTTGCCTGAAGCCTTGTTGAACTACTTAGGCCGCATGGGCTGGTCGATGCCAGATGAACGCGAAAAATTCACATTGGCGGAGATGATTGAACACTTTGATATTCAACGTGTATCCCTCGGTGGTCCAATTTTTGATGTGGAAAAACTGAATTGGCTCAATGGTCAATGGATCAAAGGCTTAAGCCCTGCTGAACTGTTAGATACTTTATTGGCATGGAAAGCCGATCGTAAGATGCTCGAAGACATCGCCGCAGCGATTCAACCTCGTATCAACTTGCTTTCAGAAGCGGTGAACTGGTCTGCGCATTACTTTAACCAGTTCCCAAGCTTGACTAAAGAACAGTTTGAAAGCAAGAAACTGAGCGAAGAACAAGTTCGTCAAAGTCTTCAATTTGCGATTTGGCGTTTGGAAAGCATGTTCACATGGAACAATGACACCGTAAGTCAAACCTTGATGGACTTAGCCAGCCAAATGGAAATTAAGCTCCGTGACTTTATGCCAGCGTTCTTTATTGCCATTGCAGGTTCAACCGCTTCGACCCCAGTGATGCAAACCATGGTCACCATTGGCCCTGACTTAACCTTCGCGCGCTTACGTCATGCCCTTGAAATTGTGGGTGGTCCAAGCAAAAAAGAAGCAAAAGTTTGGGAAAAACTCAATGAAAGTCTAAAATTGCCGAAAAATGAAGCAGTTGATGAAGCTTAATTGATTTTTTAGTTGACGCATGGGCGTTATATCCCTAATATAGCGCTCACACAGAGAGACGGTGTTAACCACTCAACGTGATGCCTCAATAAGTCCCTATCGTCTAGAGGCCTAGGACATCGCCCTTTCACGGCGGTAACCGGGGTTCGAATCCCCGTAGGGACGCCATATTTAAGATGGCAACATCTGGTAAAAAACCCAAGCATTATGACTTGGGTTTTTTATTGCCTCAAAATTATCAGCACTTCATTACCACGCTTTTTTGGCTTTCTGCTCCAATCCGATTAGAATACAGCATAGATTCGAATTTTGGAGTTGTAATGCAATATCGTTGTCCTCAAT
Organism: Acinetobacter sp. MF4640; assembly: GCF_002018895.1. NCBI lineage: Bacteria > Pseudomonadati > Pseudomonadota > Gammaproteobacteria > Moraxellales > Moraxellaceae > Acinetobacter > Acinetobacter sp. MF4640. The sequence continues at coordinate 65,262 of NZ_MVOM01000017.1, forward strand.
GTCAAAGCCCAAAAATTATGCCTGTTGCTCAAGCGGGGGCTCCAGCAACACGCCCTGTCGTGCCTAAAAGTCTGGTTTTTTTAGTTCCAGCCATTTTTGTATTATTACTTTTGGTGCTCATTAGCATCGCAATGTGGCTATTCGGGAATGGCACTGGCTCAACACTACAAATTGCAACGGTTGTGGTTTTCATCATATGTGTGATTGCTGGCTTCTTATTTTACCGCGACCTTCCTGATTTTAAGATTTCAATGCAAGGCTTCATGCAGTCTCAGAAAAAATGGAAATGCCGTGAATGTGACCATGAGTGGGAAATCTAAGCCTTAACTTAGAACCCGCATCCAAAAAGGGAGTCTATGCACTCCCTTTTTATCTACTCAAATAATAATTATTATCACCTGTTAGTTTTTCTCGATATAATCAAAAACCTCATCTTACGAAATATTTTTAGGCCTAGTCTTTATGAAAAACGCTCTACTCTGCACACTTTTATTCTGTTCAGTGGCTCAAGCACATGAACCCTATGTCGCTCCACTGGCGTATCACACTGAAAATAGCCAAGTCCCTGTATTGAGCGCCTATGCAGAACAAGCCTTTCATCCTGAATATACCCTAAAAGATATTTCGTTCACCGTTTTCCAGCCAAACCAAACACAGACTATGATTCAAGCACAAAAGCACTTAGAATCTGCAACTGCATTTGATCTTAAGCTACCGGAAAAAGGCACCTATACCATTTTTGCCAAGACCTCATATCCAATTGAATATGTACAACATAATCGTCAATGGAAAATTTTTGCCGATGTCGCAGCAGACAAAGTCCCTGCTTTAAGCGAGCGTGACTATGTCATTCCGAGTGACTTTAAAGGCAAAGTACCAAGCAAGGTCTCTACGGTTCGCGAATGGAGCATTCAAAGCTATGTGAGCAAAGACAGCACCTCACCTGTTGCTGTAACGCCAGCCCCAATTCAAGTCAACTTCAAAACCCATCCAAACCAAATCACGGTGCAACAACCTGTACAGCTGCAAATTACCCAAGCAGGCAAAGCACTTACACATGCAGAACTGATGGTTCGTGCTCAAGGTGAGCTTGAGCAACAAGCGAAAAGCACACCTGTCGATGCACAAGGCCATGCCACACTCACGTTTGCACAAGCTGGGCAATACCTGATTGAAGTGAGCGAAAAAGTCGATGTCAAAGCAAAACCTAAAAATCAGTATTACACCATTATCAGCTTACAAGTGAATGCCCCTAAAACGCCTTAAGCGGCAATTGATAAGCATAAAAAAACCAGCCCGAAGGCTTAATGCCAGTCAGTTAAGAAATTGACTGGCATTTTCTTGGGTACTTTTGAGGCTTTATTTTGACGACTCTAGGGCATTGCCTTGATCTTCTTTCAGGCAAAACAAACATTTTAGACTGTTCCAGCAA
>NZ_MVOM01000018.1:0-63657 GCF_002018895.1 Acinetobacter sp. MF4640
TTCTTGACTCAAGCATTAATGCAGTACGATCTTCAAAGTTAAGATGATGGTATGACAATTTTATATACTCCATAAACCCTTTAAATTAATTAGGTGGTTTATGTCGCACTTCAAGTTTTACTCTGCCAAGATTTAGGCATAGATGTATATTTCTGTGACCCACATTCACCCTGGCAAAAAGGCACATGCGAAAATATGAATGGTTTAATTAGGCAATATTTACCTAAAGGGATTGATTTAAATCAGGCAGATCAGCATTATTTAAATCAAGTTGCCATGTCACTGAATACTCGTCCTAGAAAGGCGTTAGATTGGCTTACACCATTAGAGAAATTTGCTCAGCTTGTTGATTATCATAAGGCTTTTGAAACTGTCGCACCTCATGTTTGAATTCGCCCTGCTTGCTAAAGAACTTGAATGTTTTCCTCCAGAACTTTTTTTAAACCCTTATACTTTTTTAAACACACAATTAGATTTGATTCAAGACTATCCTCTCTCTGATGGGTTAGATGTTCTAAGTAATCTAAGAGAATATTTAAAAGAGCAATCAAAAAAACCTTTAATCGATAGCTTATATACAGCTATTATTCATAAATATCCGACTAAAGAATCAACTTTAGGATTAAGTAGTGCTGCTATTGATAACATAATGTGGGCTTATGACAAACAAGCTAGACTGTTAAAAGATAGCAATAAATATGATGAAGCATTTGATTTATATAAAAATGCTGAAAAGATAAATCCCAAACATACAGGTTGTTTATTTAACCATGCTTTGCTTCTACAAATTTATGCTAAATCGCAAAATGACAGAGAAAATTTAGTTAAAGAATCAATTAATCAATATAAAAAATGTTTGGTAATAGATAATGATGATTTAAAAGCACTTATAAATCTTTCAAATGTATTACTTGACTACTCTCACCTTAAGCAAGACACTGATTTAATTGAACAAGCTTTCGAATATATTCAGAAAGCACTTAAATTAAGCCCAAATGAAACATATAATATTGCTTGTTACTACTCCATAAAAAACAATTCAAAACTCTGTAAAGATAACTTACTTCATGCAGAGCAACATAGCACACTACCTCATAATCCATTTAATCATTTATCGGAAGATAAAGACTTAGACAAAGTTCGCAATGAACAATGGTTTATAGAGCTTTTGGAACGCTTAAAAACAAAAGAAGAAGCAAACAAAGTAACATAAACAAAAAAACCCGCACTCAGCGGGTTTTTTATAACTTTAAAATCCTACGCAGATTTTTTCGCTTGTGCATTTTTACGGATCGTAATCATGATCAATTGCACTGCTGCAGGTGTTACCCCCGGAATACGATTGGCTTGAGCTAATGTCTCAGGACGTACATCTTTCAATTTTAAAGTAATTTCACGAGATAACCCTGAAACGACATCATAATTAAAATCGGCTGGAATTTTGGTTTCTTCCAAACGCTTCATTTGCGCAACGTCTTCATGCTGACGGTTAATATAACCTGCATATTTCACCGCGATTTCAATTTGATCGCCCACTTGTGCAGACACTTCTGAACCTGTGAGCTCCGCAATTTGAGCAAATGAAATATTCGGACGTTTTAACAAATCAATCGCAGAGCATTCTTTCGATAAATCTGCACCCGTCATTTCGACAAACTTTTTGCCCATTGGGTTGTTTGGTGCCGCCCAAAGGTGTTGTAAGCGACCTGTTTCCAGTTCAACCGCTTCCATTTTTTCACAGTAAGCTGCCCAACGCTCATCATCCACCAAACCCATTTCACGACCCACTGGCGTTAAACGTTGATCCGCATTGTCTTCTCGTAGCATCAAACGATATTCGGCTCGTGAAGTAAACATACGGTACGGTTCTTTCGTACCGAGCGTAATCAAGTCATCCACCAATACGCCCATATAGGCTTCATCACGTTTTGGTGTCCATTGCTCTTGATCCCACGCACGACGCGCAGCATTTAAGCCTGCTAGTAGACCTTGTGCACCCGCCTCTTCATAACCTGTCGTACCATTGATTTGACCGGCAAAGTACAAGTTATTGATGGCTTTGGTTTCTAAAGTAAACTTCAATGCTTGCGGGTTGAAATAATCGTATTCAATAGCATAGCCCGGACGTAAAATGTGCGCATTTTCCATCCCGCGAATTGAACGAACCAATTCAAACTGCACATCAAACGGAAGTGAAGTTGAAATACCATTTGGATAAAGCTCATGTGTATCTAAACCTTCAGGTTCTAAGAACACTTGATGTGAGTCTTTATCGGCAAAGCGGTGAATTTTGTCTTCAATAGATGGGCAGTAACGTGGGCCCACGCCTTCAATGACACCAGTGTACATCGGAGAACGATCTAAACCACCACGGATGATGTCATGGGTTTTTTCATTGGTATGTGTGATATAACAATTCACTTGTTCAGGGTGCATAGATGCATCACCCATGAATGACATAGTCGGTGATGGGAAATCACCCGGCTGTGGAATCATCACAGAAAAATTAACTGAACGCGCATCAATACGTGGTGGCGTACCTGTCTTTAAACGACCCACTGGCAAATTCAATTCACGTAAACGGTGTGCCAGTGAAATTGAAGGTGGATCACCTGCACGGCCACCGCTTGATTTTTCAAGCCCTACGTGGATTACACCACCTAAGAACGTCCCTGCGGTGAGTACAACTGTTTTCGCATCAAAGCGAATACCCGTTTGAGTTACAACACCCTTTACAGTATCACCCTCAACAATCAGGTCGTCTGCGGCTTGTTGGAAAATATCGAGATTTGCTTGGTTTTCTAAAGTGTCACGAATCGCGGCTTTATAGCGAATACGGTCTGCCTGTGCACGTGTTGCACGAACGGCTGCACCTTTACGTGAGTTTAGGATACGGAACTGAATACCACCTTTATCGGCAGCCAATGCCATTGCACCGCCCAAGGCATCAATTTCACGCACCAAATGCGATTTACCAATACCACCAATTGCTGGATTACAGCTCATCTGCCCTAAAGTCTCAATATTATGAGTTAAGAGTAAAGTCTGTCGCCCCATACGTGCCGCAGCCAATGCTGCTTCTGTACCTGCGTGACCGCCGCCGATAACAATGACATCGTAAACTTTAGGATAATGCATAGTGGTAAAGGAGATTAAAAAATGATAACGAAAGATTATAGCAAATTTTCGATTGTAAGTTGACAGATTCCGTGGAATTTATTGTATATGCGGTGCTGTGCTTACTGCGCCAGCACTAGGTTTATGTAATTTTACTTGCAGAGCAGTAGCAAAAACTCAACAAAGGATGCGTTTTGTTACCTGAAAAGCCTTGCATTAATTTGATCATTTTTTATCCTATAAGTTGATCATACAACAACCAAAGGTAAGCATTATGAATAAGAAGATTCTTTTTTCATCCATTCTCTGCGGTTTATTTTTTTCGCCTTTTGTATCAGCCAACGACAAAGTTGAAAAAGTCTATGATAGTCAACGTTATCAACAAGTCTGTAAAGGCAAGTCACAAGGAACAGCGGTTAGTTTTGCCTATCGAGGCATTATTTGGAATGGTACCTGTGAACCTCAATTTTTCCCAAGCTCAAAAAATGCCAATATTCATGGTGATGAAGCTGAGTTAGCCAGCATTTGCCAAGGCGACTCAAAAGCGACATCAATCAATATCGAAGGTAAAGAAATTAAAGGCAAATGTGCCCTTGGTTTTGTAGCACCTAAACCAAGAATGTAAGCAAAACAATTTAAAGTTCATGCTGTATTGAGGGTAAAAAATAGTCCATTTTTTACCCTTTTTTCGACCTTGTAAATTATTGAATTCTGTATACACTCAAAAACACAAAAGATAAAAAACGAATAAAAAAGGTATTCCATGGATTCGGAATTGTTTACAGTTTTTTTGCCTTTGACTTTGGCATTGATGATGATGGGGCTTGGTTTACACCTACGCCCAGCTGATTTTTATCGCCTCACACTGCACCCCAAAGTCATTTTCATCGCGTTATTTTCACAGTTAGTGCTGCTAGTTGGCATTGCGTTCCTGATTTGCCAATTTTTAAATTTAGCGCCTATTTTCGCGATTGGTTTGATGCTCGTTGCAGCCTCACCGGGCGGACCAACGTCAAATCTATTGACCTATTTATTTAAAGGTGATGTTGCGCTCAACATTACTCTTACAGCCACGAACTCCATCATTTCAACACTAACCCTGCCTTTTATTATTAATTTTTCACTGATGTACTTTCTACAAACATCACAACCCGTTGACATGCCCGCCATGAAAATGATGAAAGTTTTTTTCATCACTTTACTTCCAGTCAGTATGGACATGTTTTTACGTTATTACTTTCCAAAACTTGCCGACAGATTAAACCGCCCAATGCGTATTTTGTCTGCAAGCTGTCTTCTTTTTATCTTTTTTCTCGCACTGTACTTAGAGCGACATAATTTTGTTGAATATGTGTTTGAGATTGGGCCTGCCGTAGCCTTATTCTGCTTCTGTAGCATGTTTATTGGTTTTTTTGTGCCACATCTTGCCAATATTCCAGAAAAGCAAGCCTTAACTTGCTCCTTTGAGATCACCATTCATAACACCGCACTTGCCATTACGGTTGCCCTGTCAGTCTTAGGCAACACTGCCATGGCCATTCCTGCCGGTATTTATTCTATTTTCATGTTTGTATTTGCTGCGTTATTAGGCCTATTAATCTCGCGAAGAAATGACAGTTTATTTTTGAAGAAAGAGACCGTAGCTGAATAAGTTCACGGTCATGATTTATATAATTTTAAGGAGAATATGCACCTATGGATTCAGGAATTATAACTATTATGTTACCCCTAGCTCTTGCCATCATCATGATTGGCTTGGGCTTAGAGTTAACTCCGAAGGATTTTGCACGCGTCAGCAAGCATCCCAAAGCAGTATTGGTTGCTTTATTTTGTCAGTTGGTACTTCTTGTTGGGATTGCCTTTGTAATTTGCAAAGTACTCAACTTACCGCCACTGCTTGCCGTCGGCTTAATGCTCTTAGCAGCTTCTCCAGGTGGTAGTACTGCAAACTTATTTAGCTATTTGTTTAAAGGTGATATTGCGCTCAATATTACTTTAACCGCAATTAACTCCGTTATTGCAGCGTTTACCTTGCCGCTAATTGTCAACTTTGCCATTCAGTACTTTATGCAGGATGGACAACACGTCAGTATGCAGTTTAGTAAAATCTTGCAGGTATTCTCGATTATTCTTATCCCCGTCTGTATTGGTATGTTGATTCGCCACTATGCACCTTCTTTTACCAAGAAGCTGAATAAGCCATTGCGTATTTTTTCTGTTGTATTTTTGGTCTTAATCATTGTTGGAGCAATAGCCAAAGAACGCGCCCATATTCTGGAGTATCTGACTCAGGTCGGTTTAGCGACAGTCATTTTCTGTATTTGTAGTTTAATGATTGGTTATTTTGTACCGAGACTACTCGGGATCAACAGTGCTCAAGCTCGGGCCTGTGCCTTTGAAATTGGCATTCATAACAGTACCCTTGCCATGACCATTGCACTCACCGTGATGGCCAGTACCACCATTGCCATGCCCGCAGCGGTCTATTCTATTTTTATGTATATCTTTGCTGCCATCTTTGGGACATTACTCAACCGTTTTGCCCCATCGGTTCAAACCAGTACAGAACAAGCCTAGAACAGGTGTAGATCTAAGGATGCTTCGGCATCCTTTTTTATTTTGAGGAATGCTGTCGAACTGCCCCCTGTTCCGCTACAATATTTATTTATACATAAATATTAGGTTATTCCTGTGAAGTGGTTACAAATTCATATTACGGTTGATCAAGCGCAAGTCGATTTTACTGAAACCCTTTTAGAATCTTTGGGTGCAGTCAGTGTCACATTAGATGATGCAGAAAACCAAGACTTACTTGAACCACTTCCAGGTGAAACGCCACTTTGGAATAAAGTCATTGTGACGGGTATCTATGCGCAAGAAGACGACGAAGAAATTGATGTCAATGCATTAGAAACGTTTATTCGCACTCAAATGCCTGATGCACCGATGCGTAGCGAATTTCTTGAAGACCAAGAATGGGAACGCACATGGATGGATGCCTACGAACCAATTCAAATTGCTGATAAATACTGGATTGTGCCTGAATGGATGGAAGCACCAGAACCGGATGCAGTGAACATTAAACTTGATCCAGGCTTAGCGTTTGGTACGGGGAACCATGCATCTACTTTTCTTTGCCTGCAGTGGTTAGGTAAAACTGATGTTAAAGATAAAATCGTGATCGACTATGGTTGTGGTTCAGGTATTTTAGGTGTTGCTGCTCTACTTCTTGGTGCAAAAAAAGTCTATGCCACAGATATTGATCCACAAGCAATTTTAGCCACTGAACAAAATGCGGCGCTCAATGGCGTGGCTGAGAACCTTTATGTCGGCTTACCAGACGAGTTCAATTTAGAGCTTGCTGACCAAAAAGCAGATGTCTTTGTTGCAAATATTTTGGCAGGCCCGCTCATGATGTTAGCGCCTGAATTCGCAACTTTAGTCAAATCTGAGGGAGAGTTCGCACTTGCAGGTGTAATTGAAGAGCAAGTTTCTGATGTTTCTAGTGTTTATTCTGAGTTTTTTGATATATTAGAGGTCGAGAAACGTGATGAAAACTGGTGCCGAATCTCGGGTAAACGCCACACCCTTTAAATGAACCCTTAATACACTATGAGCGACAAACAAACCTCTTGCCCTAAATGCCTAACCATCTACAAAGTAAGTGTTGCACAACTCACTGTTGCGCAAGGTATGGTTTGTTGCCCAAAGTGTTCGATGACCTTTAATGCGCTCTCGCATTTAAGCACGGGTCATACTTTTGACACAGGTGAGGAAAGATCGTCGAATCAGAATGACATGAGCATGTCTTCAAATTCAGCATTTTCCTCTCCTCGTGTAGACAGCATTCATTTTGATTTATCACAATCTGCTGCGCTTTCAATGTCGACATCAAATTTGCTTGATATTTTCAATCTGAAAGTTGAGCACTCCAACATTGACCTCAAAACCTATTTAAACAATTTAAACTATTTTAGTACCGACCCGATTGGTAACTATCCTGCCATGAATTTGGCAGACAACAATCCAACGAAACCGCAAAAAAGCCCGATGTACTATATGCTTTGGGGTGTGATTAATTTCAGCTTATTGGCATTATTGTGTTTCCAATACCTATGGTTTAATCCACATATCCTCAATAATAGCCCAGCATTAGGTGCAACCTATAATAAAATTTGTCTCGTACTGAACTGTAGCAGCCTACAAGAACGTTACAGTCTGATCAGCATTAACAAATTAAAAGTAAAACGTCTCGATGCACAGAAAACTCAATTTTCAGGTGAACTGATCAACTATCATGACACCAGCCTTCCCCTACCAGATCTTAAGGTCATTTTAAAAGTGGATGGTGAAGTCGATTCAACCTATCAACTACATGCAAATGAATATTTGATTGATAGCCTGGTTGGAATTAAACGAATTCCTAAAAATAGTCCGTTCAAATTCAAATTTAGCCTGCCAGTCAGCCGTAAAAGCTTCAATCATTACAGTTTAGAAATAGTCCAGCCCTAAAATTTAAAAAAAATGTAAAAAAAGTGAAAAAAAATGCAGTTTTCTTGCTCACTTTTTCTTAGACAATGGTATGATACGCGCCACAAAAGCTTAGTGCTGCAATCTCCTCAGTCTTTTAATACAAATAGAACATCAGCAAAAATGCGCGTTATCGAAATATCGCGTATTTAGCAGATTTTTTTGTTTAAAAAAGGTCGGTAACAAATATTTAACTATTGTTACGCTTATATTTCGACCAACTTAGCGATATTGTGGCATGCTAAATGTACAGTTTTAGAACTAGTCGTTTTAGGATCTAAAACGAAGTTCATTTTAATTTTAGACCACTTTATATATGTCACTTTACCCAAGTGATATTTAGATTTTTCGGATTACTTCGCATGAATAGCAAATCTCCTATTTTTACTGCACAGTCTGATGTCGCTCTTCGTATTCACGTAGATCGCGCAGTTCGCCACTATTTTGCACAACTGCAAGGCGAGCAACCATCTCAGGTCTACGACATGGTGCTGGCAGAAATGGAGAAACCTCTTCTATCTGTAGTTTTAGAATATACCCGCGGTAACCAAACACGTGCTGCGGAGATTCTAGGACTTAACCGTGGAACTTTACGTAAAAAGTTAAAAGCTCACGGTTTAATGAGTGAATAAATGATAAAATGCTTGCGGCTTCCGCGGGCATTTTTTTTACCTGCTATTTTTGGCTTTTTGTTTTAATTCTTGATAACTGTGACGAAGATCATGACCATTAAACGCGCTTTAATCTCTGTTTCCGATAAAACTGGCATTGTTGAGTTCGCTCAAAACCTTGTTGCTCTAGGGGTAGAAATTTTATCTACTGGCGGTACATATAAGTTGTTAAAAGACAACAATATCGCTGTAGTCGAAGTTTCAGAGCATACGGGTTTCCCAGAAATGATGGATGGTCGTGTAAAAACGCTACACCCGAAAATTCATGGTGGTATCTTAGCTCGTCGCGGTCTAGACGAAGCTGTGATGGCTGAACACAATATCGATGCGATCGATCTTGTGGTTGTGAACCTTTATCCATTTGCTGCAACAGTCGCTAAACCAAACTGCTCACTTGCGGATGCGATTGAAAATATCGACATCGGCGGCCCAACCATGGTGCGTGCTGCTGCGAAAAACCATGCATCTGTGGGTATTGTGGTCAATGCTACAGACTATGACACTGTTGTTGCTGAGCTAAAAGCAAATGGTGCTTTGTCTTATGAAACTCGTTTTGACTTAGCCGTTAAAGCATTTGAACATACAGCACAGTATGATGGCATGATTGCTTCTTACCTAGGCGCTCGCGTAGGCAAGGAAGAAGGTCAAGCTGACAAGTTTGCACGTACCTTCAATACACAATTAAATAAAGCTCAAGACTTACGTTATGGTGAAAACCCGCATCAGTCAGCAGCATTCTATGTAGAAAATACAGCAACTGAAGCATCTGTTTCAACAGCGAAACAACTTCAAGGTAAAGAACTTTCTTATAACAACATTGCAGATACAGATGCCGCACTTGAATGTGTCAAATCATTTGCAAAACCTGCTTGTGTCATCGTTAAACACGCAAACCCATGTGGTGTTGCTGTATCTTTAGATGGTATTCAAGCAGCATATGACTTGGCTTATGCAACAGATCCTGAATCAGCTTTCGGCGGTATCATTGCATTCAACCGTGAATTAGACGTTGCAACTGCACAAGCGATTGTTGACCGTCAGTTTGTGGAAGTCATCATTGCACCAAGCATTGCTGAAGGCGTACTTGAAGTCACTGGCGTGAAGAAAAATGTTCGTGTTCTCGTTTGTGGTGAATTACCTGCACTTGATGAGCGTGCGCCACAACTTGACTATAAACGCGTCAATGGCGGTTTATTGGTTCAAGACCAAGACTTAGGTATGATCACCAAAGATGATTTAAAAGTCGTGACGAAACGCGCACCAACGGATGCTGAGATTGATGATTTAATTTTTGCATGGAAAGTTGCGAAATACGTGAAATCAAATGCCATTGTTTATGCTAAAGGTCGTCAAACCATTGGTGTAGGTGCAGGTCAAATGAGCCGTGTTAACTCAGCGCGTATTGCTGCAATTAAAGCGGAGCATGCAGGCTTAGTGGTTGAAGGTGCTGTAATGGCCTCTGATGCATTCTTCCCATTCCGCGATGGTATTGATAATGCAGCGAAAGCAGGCATTAAATGTATTATCCAGCCGGGCGGTTCAATGCGTGATGAAGAAACTATTGCAGCAGCTGATGAAGCTGGTATTGCAATGGTCTTCACTGGCATGCGCCACTTCCGTCATTAATTTACAATAATTCATATTCAAAAATCCCCCTAAATCCCCCTTTTTAAAGGGGGACTTGTCATGAATTAAAGGACTCTTTAAATTCGTGATACCCCTCCCTTTTCAAAGGGAGGTTGGGAGGGATTAAAAAAGGATAGTAAGATGAACATTTTAGTTTTGGGTAATGGCGGTCGTGAACATGCATTGGCATGGAAAATCGCGCAAGATGAAAAAGTTGCAAAAGTTTTTGTTGCACCAGGCAATGCAGGAACTGCAACAGAAAACAAATGTGAAAATATTGCACTCAACATTTTAGACAATGCTGCAATTATCGACTTTGCAAAAAACAATGCCGTAGATTTGATTATTGTGGGTCCAGAAGCACCACTTGTAAATGGTGTGGTGGATGCTTGCCGCGCGGCAGAGCTTCAAATTTGGGGCCCAACTCAATTTGCTGCCCAGCTAGAAGGCTCAAAAGCATTTGCTAAGCACTTCTTAAAACGCCACAACATTCCTACAGCGTTCTACGATGTATTTACTGAAGTCGATGCAGCGAAAGCATTTGTTGAAAAAAATGGCGCACCAATCGTGATCAAGGCCGATGGTCTTGCTGCGGGTAAAGGCGTGATTGTAGCCATGACCAACCAAGAAGCTTTTGATGCGATTGATGACATGTTGGCGGGCAACAAATTTGGTGATGCTGGTTCACGTGTTGTGATTGAACAGTTCCTTGCGGGTGAAGAAGCGTCTTTCATTTGTATGATTGATGGTGACAACATTTTACCGATGGCGACTTCACAAGATCACAAGCGTATTTTTGAAGGTGACCAAGGTCCAAACACGGGCGGTATGGGTGCATACTCACCTGCTCCAGTGGTTACCTCTGAAGTATTTGATCGTGCAATGACTGAAATTATGCGTCCAACTGTGGAAGGCATGAAAAAAGATGGTCATGTTTACACAGGCTTCTTATATGCAGGCCTCATGATTGATGAACAAGGTCAACCTCGTGTAATCGAATTTAACTGTCGTTTTGGTGACCCTGAAACACAACCGATTATGATGCGTTTAAAATCATCATTGGTCGATCTGGTTGAAGCTGGTATTGCAGGTAATCTTCCAGCAGAAGCTGAATGGGATGAACGCAAATCAATTGGTATTGTTCTTGCAGCAGAAGGCTACCCAGAAACTGTTCGTCAAGGTGACGTAATCTCTGGTCTTGGTCAATCTCCTGAGAACACAAAAATCTTCCATGCGGGCACTACAATGAGTGCCGACGGTCACATCTTGACTGCAGGTGGTCGTGTTTTATGTGTCACAGCTCTTGGCGATACCGTACTTGAAGCGCAAGTCAATGCTTTAGAAGTTTGTGGTCAAGTTACATTTAAAGGTATGCAATATCGTACGGATATTGGTTATCGTGCGATTGCGCGTGAAAATGCTTAAAAACATTCATACCGTAAAAACCCGCTAAATGCGGGTTTTTTTATTGCAAACCTCTGCGAATTTTTTTAAATATATCCGTATGAATATAAATCAAGTTCTAAAGATGTAGCTATATTCATCTGTATTCTGAGACATACTTTTTGCACTTTATACTCGTTATATCTATTTTTTGTATTTAGTTTAGATAAAATCTTATAAAGAACAAAATTTATGCAAATTATTATTTTTAAATAGATTAATTAAAAATAATATATTGTTTTCATTATAAAATTATAAACAAAATTCAAATTACTAATCTTTAAATAAGATAAGTATTGAACTTTTATGCTCTATATCGAATATTACTTTGTTGATATGATGTGCAAAATTTAACGATTGAGCAAAGATGTTTCTAGTGAGTTGAAAAAGTTAATCTTTTCCAAAGTGAAAGCACATATTCGACTGATATCGAATTGCACGCTTTCAAAACTCACATTACAGTCATATGCAACAAATCAGAAATGCCTGATTTAAAATCAATTGATCTCTCTATTGTTCAGCTAAGTTAAGCCTCGTTTAGATGCTTACTCGGGAAGAAAAAATGAAAAAAATTCTAGGAATTGCGCTGGGTTTATCTGTTGCTTTAACTGGTTGTAGCAAACCTGAAGCACCTGCAACAGATGCAGCTAAAACGGATACAGCGGCAACGGAGCAAACAGTAACCATCGCATCGACTGGCTCTGATGCTGATATTTGGCGCCACATTGCAACTTTGCCAGAAACTAAAGCAGCGGGCTTAAAGTTAGACATCAAAAACTTCACTGACTATGTCGCAATGAATACTGCTGTTGCAAACAATGAAGTCGATGTAAACGCATTCCAATCTTATGCTTACCTTGTGGCATATAACGAAGCGAACACAGCAAAGATTGTCCCTCTTTCAACGACCTACCTAGAGCCTATGGGCATCTATTCAAGCAAAGTCAAAACACTGGCTGAATTTAAAAATGGTGCTACGATTGCAATTCCAAATGATGGTGCGAACGAATCACGTGCATTGTTATTATTACAATCTGCGGGTCTAGTGAAGTTAAAAAATGACTTCGACTTCGTGAAAGGTACTTCGAAAGACATCGTTGAAAACAACAAAGCTCTCGTTATCAAACCAATTCAAATGGCAACAGCTGTACGTGTGAAAGACGAAGTTGATGCAATTGTTTTGGGTAATACCCTTGCAATGGAAGGTGGTCTAAACGTATTGAAAGATGCGATTTACTATGAACCAATCGATCAAACCACAAAAATGAACGTAAACGTACTTGCTGTGGCTGAAGCGCGTCAAAATGACCCTGTACTGAAAAAAGTCGGTGAACTTTACCATGTCGCTGCAGTCGGCAAATATGTTCAAGAACATTTTGGCGGCACAAAAATTGATGTGAACAAGCCTGTAAGCTACCTTACTCAAGCTAAATAGTAATATAATCAAATCAACGAAACAGGCAAAGTCTCTTTGCCTGTTTTTTCATTTTTGTGTAGTTTTTGACGATATGATTCAATTTAAAAACATTTCAAAGCACTATCAGCTGAAAGGCCAAACCATTCCTGCACTGGACCAAATCAATTTGGATATTCCAGAAGGTAGTATTTTTGGCGTTATTGGCTATAGTGGTGCAGGTAAAAGTACCCTCATTCGTTTGATCAATTTACTTGAACGTCCAACCGAAGGCCAAGTAATTATCAATCAGAAAGACTTTACTGCATTAGATGCAAAAGCATTACGTCAAGAACGTGCAAATATTGGCATGATTTTCCAGCATTTTAATTTACTGCAAACCAAAACCGTTGCAGCCAATATTGAAATGCCCATGAAACTTTTAGGTTATAGCAAAGCTGAACGTGAAAAACGTTTGAATGAGCTACTTGAGTTTATTGATCTCAAACACAAAAAAGAAGCTTATCCAGACGAGCTTTCGGGTGGTCAAAAACAACGTGTCGGTATTGCACGTGCGCTTGCCAACCATCCTAAAATATTACTTTGTGACGAAGCGACTTCTGCACTAGACCCGCAAACCACCAAGTCAGTTTTAGACTTGCTCAAAAAAATCAATCAAGAGCAAGGTATTACCATCGTCATGGTGACGCATGAAATGGATGTGATTCAAAGCATCTGCTCACATGTGGCCGTGATGGAACTCGGCAAAGTGGTTGAAACTGGGAAAACGGTGGACTTATTTAGTCGCCCACAACATGCAACAACACAGAATTTTATTCAAACGATTTTACATCAACAACTACCGATTAAACTTCTGAATAACCTCGAACATAAGCATCATCATAGTATTTACCGCTTACAGTTTCTTGGTAACTCTGCACACGAAACCGTAATTCAAAACTTAATTAAACAGTTTGATATTAGTCTCAATATCCTGTTTGCCAACATGATTGAAATTGATGGCAATGTGATTGGACAAATGTTTGTTCAGCTCTTGGGCGATGAAAGCCTGATTGCTGAAGCGGTTGAGTTTTTAAAACAACATGGTGTGGCTGTTGAACAATCAGGAGAGCTGGCATGAGAGATTTAATTGTCCAGTGGTTAACTCAAATCACAGCGCCTTTTTGGAAAAGCTCTTTATCAATTGACCAGTTTATTACTGCTTTGCAAGAAACATTTCATATGGTGTTTTTTGCAATGCTATTTGGCTGTATTTGGGGCTTTATTCAGGCCATCATTTTATTGGTCACACGTCCTGATGGTATTTTGCCAAACAAAGCGATTTATCACAGCCTGAACCCAATTGTGAATGCCCTGCGCTCTCTGCCCTTTATTATTTTGCTGATTGCGGTTTTACCTTTAACCAAACTCATCGTCGGCACATCGATTGGCACGTGGGCAGCGATTGTTCCGCTCACCATTTATGTTGGACCATACATTGGTCGTTTGGTGGAAACTTCATTACTGGAAGTGAATGAGGGGATTATCGAATCTGCACAAGCCATGGGTGCAACTCCACTACAAATCATCTTTAAATTTATTTTACCTGAAGCACGCAGTTCACTGATTTTAAACTTAACCACAGCCACGATTAGCTTAATTGGTGCAACCGCGATGGCCGGTGCAGTGGGTGCAGGTGGTATTGGTGACCTTGCTATTTCTTATGGTTATCAACGTTTTGATACCAGTGTCGTGATCCTCACGGTGATTGTGCTGTTAATCATGGTGCAAATTGTACAATCCGTTGGCGATTGGCTATCTAAACTGCGCTAACAAAATTAAGCTCTCAATATTGGGAGCTTTTTTTCAGGTCTAAGTTTTATATCATGCGGCAAACAAAACTTTTAAAAGCTATAACGATGAAAATAACAACTCTATTGATCAGTCTAAGTCTTTTGCCGATGCTCAGTCATGCAGCTTCAAATCCCTATAACTACGTCACCAGTGTGAAAGTGAATCAGGTTGAACTCAATGCACCCGTGTCAGCACATCAAGTCAGTCAATTACTCTCTCATCCGAATGGAAAAACCAGCAAACTATATGCCGAATGTACAGGCAACTATGAATACAGTATTACAAGTACCCAACCCAAAAGCCTAAAGTTTGAGATTTTTAACGAAGATAATCCAAAGATTCAGACTGAAAAATTCTATAAAGACAAAACGAATTTCAAACAACTCGGTCAAACCAAAGGCCGTGTTTGGCTTGACTGGAAAAGCACTCAAGCGATGAGTGAAAATATACGCGTGCAAAATATTCAGATCACACCGAATTATACTTTGCAGCAGTTTAAACAAGACTTTAAATACAGTGCACAAGGTATGGTAGCATCAGGTGAAGCCCAAGTTTTGCTCTTGTAGCCCAATGAAATCAAAGCCTTTCTAAAAGAACCGCAAGACTTTGCCCCACCCTACACGGCTTATCTCAACTTTGGTTTTAAAAATGGACGGTTAAGCAGCTTTGCCATTCAGCAAGCAGTGGCCTGCTAAAGGCTTTTATGCCAAGAAACAATGCGACTAACATTGACTTTTCTAAGTCGTTTAGAACTTACTGACAATAAAATAAACAGTCCAAACACTGCGACCTATTAAATTTTGCCAATTCATTTGAATGGCACTCAGAATGAAGGCAGAGCATGTTAAACTATCCAGCGGTTTTTGCAGGGACTCACTTATGCACTTTGTACATCTTGGTATTCATACAGAATTTTCAATCACAGAATCAATTGTACGTATACCTGATTTAGTCAAAGCTGCTAAGGCAGAAGGTATGCCAGCCCTTGCCATTACTGACTTATCTAACTTACACGCTGCTGTAAAATTTTATGGTAAATGCTTAGATAATGGCATCAAACCGATTATGGGTTCAGAAGTTCGTTTGAACGATGCTGAACATCGTGTGACATTATTGGCGATGAGCAATGTTGGCTGGCGTAATCTAACCGAACTGGTTTCAGAAGGTTTTATCCGTGGTCAACAGCTTGATATTCCTTGCGTTGCAAAAGACTGGATTTTAGAACAAAACCATGACCTGATTGCGCTACTTGGCATGCGATCTGATGTCGGCAAAATGCTCTGTACATCGAATCCGCAAAAAGCCGAACCTTTACTCGAAGAATGGATTGCAAAATTTGGCAATCGTGTTTATTTGGCTCTATGTCGAACAGAACGCTCAGGTGAAGATGACTTCAATTATGAAGCCTTAAAACTGGCTAAAAAATACAATATTGGTGTAGTTGCGCACAACGATGTGCACTTCATGAAAGAAATAGACTTTGAAGCACATGAAGCCCGTGTCTGTATTGCCGATGGTTATGTATTAGGGGATAATCGCCGACCAAAAAATTATTCTCCAGAACAATATTTTAAAACTGGCCAACAAATGGCAGAATTATTTGCAGACATTCCATCTGCAATTGAAAATACTTATCAGATCGCGAAGCGTTGTAACGTTACCCTGCAATTAGGTAAATACTTCCTGCCTGACTACCCTATTCCTGAAGGCCATACCATTGACACCTACTTTGCACATTTATCCAAAGTAGGTTTAGAAGAGCGTTTAGACTTTTTATATCCACCTGAAACGCGTGATGAATACTGGCCTCAAAAACGTAAAGAATACGATGATCGTTTAGAGTATGAAATCGGGACCATTCTTAAAATGGGTTTCCCGGGCTACTTCTTGATTGTCATGGACTTCATCCAATGGTCCAAAGGTAATGGCGTGCCCGTTGGCCCGGGTCGTGGTTCAGGTGCTGGTTCACTTGTTGCTTACAGCTTAAAAATTACGGATCTCGATCCTCTCCCATACGGACTACTCTTCGAACGCTTCTTAAACCCAGAACGTGTTTCAATGCCCGATTTCGACGTCGATTTCTGTATTGCTGGTCGTGATCGTGTGATTGACTATGTGGCGCGTACATACGGACGCGATGCAGTATCACAAATTGCCACTTTCGGTACTATGGCAGCCAAAGGTGCCATTCGTGATGTGGCACGTGTCTTGGGTAAATCCTATGGTTTGGCAGACCGAATCTCAAAAATGATTCCGACCAAACCTTTAGGTTTAAGCCTCGAAGAATCCATTGAAGCAGAGCCACAACTTAAAGACATTGTCACCAACCCATCTAACCCAGACAATGACGATGCTGCTGAAATTTGGGAAATGGCATTAAAACTCGAAGGCATTACCCGTAACACAGGTAAACACGCAGGTGGCGTGGTCATTTCCCCAACTAAAATTACCGACTTTTCTGCCGTCCTATGTGACGCAGATGGTACAGGTCGTGTTGCGCAGTACGATAAAGACGATGTTGAATCTGCAGGTCTAGTAAAGTTCGACTTCTTGGGTCTGCGTAACTTAACGGTCATTGAAGATGCCGTGAAGAATATCAATAAGCGCATTCAGCTAGATGTGCCTTTAGACATTGCGTTCATTCCGCTTGATGACAAAGATGCATATCTCATCTTTGCCAATGCCAACACCACAGCGGTCTTCCAGTTTGAATCCGTGGGCATGAAAAAAATGCTCAAAGAAGCACGTCCAAGCAAATTTGAAGAAATTATCGCCTTCGTATCCCTTTACCGTCCGGGCCCAATGGACCTGATTCCAGACTTTATCCACCGTATGCATGGTGGCGAGTTTGAATATCTTCACCCCCTACTTGAAGGTGTACTTGAGCCGACTTACGGCATTATGGTTTACCAAGAACAGGTAATGCAGGCAGCACAGTATTGTGCGGGCTATAGCTTGGGTGGTGCGGACTTACTACGTCGTGCGATGGGTAAGAAAAAGCCCGAAGAAATGGTCAAACAGCGCCAAATTTTCACGGAAGGTGCAGCAAAAAAAGATATTGATAAAGCCACTGCCAACCATATCTTTGACTATATGGAAAAGTTCGCAGGTTATGGCTTTAACAAATCGCATGCTGCAGCTTATGCCTTAGTGGCCTATCAAACGGCATGGCTCAAAGCGCATTATCCAGCTGAATTCTTAGCAGCGGTGATGTCATCGGAAATGCAAAACACCGATAACGTGGTGTTCTTGATTGATGACTGCCGACACAATGATATAGAGGTATTGCCGCCTTCGGTCAATATGTCTATCTATCAATTCCATGCTTCGAACGACAAAACGATCGTTTATGGACTCGGTGCAATTAAAGGCGTCGGCGAAGCAGCGATGCAGTCGGTTATTGACTCGCGTATTCAAGATGGGCCGTATCGTGACTTGTTTGATTTCTGCCATCGTATTGATCTGAAAAAAATCAATAAACGGACTTTAGAAGCATTAATTCGCTCAGGTGCTTTAGACTGCCTCGGCATTGAGCGCTCAAGTCTAATGGCGCAGCTTCCTGAAGCGGTACAAGCGGCAGATCAAGCTCGCTCAAACCGTGAAACAGGCATCATGGACTTGTTCGGTGATGTTGAAGAAGTACAACGTAAACCCGCCAAACCCGTTAAACCATGGTCGGACGAAGTCCGTCTCAAAGGTGAAAAAGACACTCTAGGGTTGTATTTAACCGGCCACCCAATTGATGTCTATCGCACTGAGTTGAAAGCGTTTATTCCGAACAAAATTAATGAACTTACTCCAACCCGTCGTGGTGTCACTACGGTTTTTGCAGGTCTCGTGGTTGATGTAGCTAACTTCCCGAACCGAATGATGGTGACCTTAGATGATGGTACCTCACGAATTGAAGTCTCTGCGAACCATGAACGCTTTATGCGTTTTAAAGACATCATTCAAAATGAAAAAGTGGTGGTAATTGAAGGTGAAATTTACGAGCGTGAAGGCTTTGACCGTCCAATGGGACGCTTAACCAAGGCATTTACCCTGAATGAAATTCGCCAAAAACGTGCCAACTGTATTCAAATTCGTCTCGACCCAACACATAGCACAAAAACACTGAGCCAAGATTTAAAAAATATTCTTGCACCCTTTTGTAATGTCGATATGTGTAATCACATTCCGCTGCAATTGCTGTTGGACTACCCGTATGCCACGGCTGAATTACACTTAGGGATTAATTGGAAAGTGGCGCCGCAGGATGAACTACTGTCTAAACTCCGTGACTATTTTGGTAAAGAAAATCTTCATGTGGAATATCAAGTCAAATCCAAAGCAGCCAAAGCGGTGAGCTATGAAGAAGCCAAACCTGTAGATGTACCACCGCCACCTGCGGATATGAGCATGGATGATGCCATGGACTTATATCAGGCTGAAGTCGGTCAGTTCTCTTAATTATTTAAATTTTAAAGATTCATTGGAAAAATCATGAGCCAATTTGACAATGCCGCTGTTTCAGCGCATCTCTCCCATGTGCGTATTGTCATGGTCAATACCACACTCCCTGCAAACATTGGTAGCGCACTGCGCGCCATGAAAACGATGGGACTCTCAAAACTGGTTTTGGTTGCGCCAAAAACCTATCCACATCCCGATATCGATGCTTTGGCTGCGGGTGCAACTGATTTAATTGAGCAGATTGAAATCGTTGAAACCCTTGCTGATGCCATCAAAGACTGCCATTTAGTGTTTGGCACGAGTGCGCGTAGTCGTACCATTCCTTGGCCCTTGCTAGACGCACGTCCCGCAGCTGAAAAATCAATTTCAGCAGTGGTGAATGATCAGCAAGACGTTGCTGTTGTATTTGGCCGTGAAGACCGCGGACTGACCAACGAAGAACTGGCCATGGCCAACTATCATGTCACCATTCCTGTAAATACAGACTATGGCGTGCTAAATGTGGCTCAAGCCATTCAAGTGATTTGTTATGAAATGCGTATGGCAACTCTTGCTGCTGTGGAAAGCGGTAAAGATGAAGCTGCAACCATGCCTGTAACAGATACAGAGTCTATGCAGTGGGATGAGCCTTTGGTCACACATGAGCAAATGGAACAGTTCTACCCGCACATTGAAAAAATGTTGGCTGAGATTGAATTTTTAGATCCAAAAAATCCTCGCTTACTGCCTTTACGCTTGCGTCGTCTTTTTGGACGTATACAATTAGATCGTATGGAATATCATTTACTTCGTGGTATTTTTAGTCGTGTACAAGCTTTAAATAACGGCACATGGAAAAAGTCAAATACGGATCAAACAGAGGATCAATCAAATGCTTAAACAGCTCAAAGAAGATATACAAGCTGTATTCGCGCGCGATCCTGCGGCACGAAACACTTTAGAAGTTCTAACCACATATCCAGGCATTCATGCCTTGATCATGCACCGTATGGCGCATGAGTTATGGAAAAAAGAATGTAAAGGCTCAGCACGTTTATTGTCTTCTTTTAGCCGTTTTGCAACAGGTATTGAAATTCACCCGGGTGCGAAAATTGGTCGTCGTTTTTTTATTGACCATGGCATGGGCGTCGTGATTGGTGAAACCGCTGAAATTGGTGATGATGTGACCCTATATCATGGCGTCACTTTAGGTGGGACCACGTGGAATAAAGGCAAACGCCACCCGACCTTAGAAGACGGCGTGGTAGTGGGTGCTGGCGCTAAAATTTTAGGCCCCTTTACTGTCGGTAAAAATGCCAAAGTCGGCTCAAATGCAGTCGTCACCAAAGCTGTTCCGGCTGACACCACCGCAGTGGGTAATCCTGCACGCTTTATTTCTAAAGATAAACCGAAAGATGAAGCAGAAACACGTCGTCGTGATTATGCAGAAAGTATTGGTTTCCAACCTTATGCTGCAACGCAAGACCAGTCTGATCCAATTCTTGAAGGTATGCGTGTTCTACTTGACCGCATTCAGCTGAATGAGAAAAGGATGAACACCCTATGCCAACGTTTGTCTTTGCTTGATCCAACTTTTAAAAAGCAACAACAAAATGAACAACCCTTTAGTGCTGAAGAATTGAAAATTTTGGAAGATGTACGCCGCGAATGTGAAGCTCAAAGCCTACCATCCAATGACTAAACATGAAAAGTGTTAGTTTTTGAAACCCTGCCTATAGCAAACCTTGCATGTTCATCAGAGTTTTTTTAGACTGACGGACATGCCTTTTATACCACTTCTTAAAATAATGAATGGATGAACCTTATGATGCTTAAACCCTTAGCGGTTGCTGTTCTTGCTGTCTCGTTTTTAACAGCGTGTAGCTCAAACCCAACGAAGAACAATAGTGATACCATCGTTTTTACAGAGCCTGAATTAACTGCACCATTTTATGCACTCAATCCATTTAATTATGATGCGCCACCTCCATTTGAAATTAACTTAAAAAAAGCAGCAGCTCAACCCGTAACTAAAATGGAAGTGACTCGCTCTGACGATCCATCTAAAAAACTGGTTTTAGACACCAATAAACTGATTATTCCAACCGTAAACAGCAAAGACCGTCAGTTGAAGTTTGCCGTACTGGCGGGTGACAATGAAGTCGACATTACTGAAATTGATGACTTCTTACAGTTGGTTGAAGGCAAAGCCCGTCACTACCCACCACGTTTTACAGAACGCCAAGAACGTAAAGGTTTTGAGTTAAAACTAAAAGAAGTGACACAACAGCTTGATACGTTAGCATCGAAAGACAATGCTTCATTTGACGTACTGGTCCGTGCATTCAAAGCCAGCGTTATGGCACGTAATTTAGACCTTGGTTCAGTCTATACCACCAAGTCTTTGGCTTATGCACAACGTATTTTAAAAATAAACCAAGAAGACCCTGAAGCAAACTTCTGGTTCGGTTTTGCTTTGTCTGAAGGTGGTGGTCAACGTGAAGCAATGCCATACCTCGATAAAGCAATGAAAGCTGGTGTTCAAGAAGCCTATTTAGCGACAGCAAATAACTACATCGCGATGGAACAAAAGAAAAATGCGGTGCAAACCTTGAAAAACTACAAATTGAAATATCCACAAGAAGCTGAAGTTGCGGATCGCTTGATTAGTGAAATAGAAAAACAAGGTCGTTGGAATGTTTGGCAAGTTCTAAATACTGCAAAATAATCCCATCATTTATGATGCATCTAAAAATAGACCGAATTTTCGGTCTATTTTTATTTTAGGCGAATTGATAAATCCGAGAATTATCGTATGATTTAAAAAATTCAAAAGAATAAACGGTAGTCGACGCTTTTTATGCCTAAATACATCCGTAGCACCTTGATGATGACCACTCTCGTTTCGCTTTTGAGTGGTTGCCAAGTGGTCAGTGTGAAAAATCAATCACTGAACGTCACGATTACCAATGAGCGTGAGAGTATTTTAACGCGGGATAAGCTCAGTGAAGCGAGTCTAAACGTGCTGTCTATGACAGGCCGAGAAGCAAAAATCTGTTCAGAGCAACCTGAAGAATGTGTCAGCGAACTCAAACAAATTCCACAAATTCAAGATGAACAGCTCCTCTCTACTGCCAGCGAACTCTATCTCGCTAAAGCACTTTCCTTAGAAAAATCATCAGCCTGTAAAGTGAGTATTTTAGCCAAGACCCAGTCTGAAGAAAAAAAAGCGCTACAAAAACAAAACTACCAAAGCTGCCTAGATCAACAACTCGGCATGTTGGATAAAAGTATTCGCTACAGTTATGCATACATGTTTAACACCAAACGTGGCCCCCAAGATCGTATTTTTGATAACCGACAAGTCCAACTCCGTGACTTTTATAACCAAGCTATCGCTAAACTTGTACATAGTTATGGACTACGCCATGGACCAGCAGAAGTCGGCAATCAAATCAAAGTGGGACAAAGTATTTACCGCATAAATTACGATAACTACCCACTTTTAAAAAACCGTCAAGTTGAACAACTAATGTCAACTTACAATATGAACTTTTCAGGCCTGCGCTCTATCACACGTCGCGATGGTTTTGGTTCAGAGTTTCTGATTGTCCTCCCACCTGAGCACAATGACACCTCACCCGAAAAAGCCAAATATATTGTCGATCCACTACATTATCAGTATACCAATGGTCGTAATCCCAACATTCACAATGCTCGTTATTTGGCGGCAACCATTACCGCACAGCCACGCTCTGCATCCAGTATCGATGAGATCTTAAACAACCCTGAGTTTGAAATCTCAGCTTATGATCCCTATAAGTTTGAATCTGCGAAAATTGCAGGCAAAAGCTATCCTCTTGCTGCGAACTTTTCTGCACCTTATGGCTTATGGTTAGCACAGAACAACTTAGGCAAAGCCGCGTATTTATCACTGATTGATCGTGACGCACGTCTCACCATGCCGCACCTATACATGCTTGAGCCGTACAACCCAAATAAAAAAGTGGTGGTACTCGTTCACGGACTAGCCAGCAGCCCAGAGGCCTGGATTCGTCTGACGAATGATGTCATGGGCGATCCCGTGCTACGTGAACACTATCAAGTCTGGCAAGTGTTCTACTCGACCAATATGCCAATTTTGGAAAGTCGTTTCCAAATCTATGCAATCATTCAACAAAGTTTTAATTTGGTCGATAGCAAAGCGCCTGCCAAAAAGGATGCCGTGCTAGTGGGTCATAGTATGGGCGGTATTATTGCGCGGCTTTTGGTGAGCGATGCTGACTTAACCCCTGCGGCAATGAAACTGCTACCCAATCGACGTGCGCAACAATTTAAAAATGACCCTCTATTTAAATCACGCCTCGACATTCAACCAATTCCAAACTTCAGTCGGGCCATTTTCTTAGCAGCCCCACATCGTGGGACAGAGTTTGCTGACCGCTGGTTTACCCTTGCAGCACGTAAAGTCATTCGTCTACCTGGTGCGTTTTTGGGAGCACTGACCGATGTTATACAAAGTAGTGACCCTGACCTACAAGCCTTCATTAAAGATGTCGATAATGGACTCATTCAAAATGGGCCAAGTGATCTCAGCAAGAACTCTAACTTCACTCGGTTAACTAAAAATGTCGTTCCATACAAAGGCATGAAATCCCACAGCATCATGGGGAATGCGACCAAAAGTAATGACCTCAATATCATTACAGACGATGTTGTACCTTATACGAGTGCCCATCTGGATGGTGCATTGTCGGAGAAGATTATTAAAGGTGGGCATTCTATTCAAGAAACGCCTGAAGCTGTTCTTGAGTTACGTCGTATCCTGCGGTTGCACCTGACTGAACTTGGTCTGTATAAGCCTTAAATCTTTAAAAGCCTAAACAGATGTTTAGGCTTTTTATTTTTGCTTTACACCTAACGCCTACAACAATAATCACTTGGCTGTTTAACAACTGTTCGCTTTATAGATGATTTATTGTTTAGTCGTTTTCAATTTTGCTAAGATATTGCCATTCATACAATAGCTGTTCATAGCGCATAAATACACACGGTAAGCGGTGTCGCTCGGTCTATTTTTATATTGTGCATTTTCAAAGATTTAAGGATTTCATCTACATGAGCAATTCGGGAATCATCACTGATTTGTCCACCCTCACTCCCATGATGCAACAGTACATGGGCGTCAAAATGCAACATCCGCACTCTTTGATGTTCTATCGTATGGGTGACTTCTACGAGCTATTTTTTGAAGATGCACACAAGGCCGCTAAACTTCTCGGAATTACCTTGACCCATCGTGGCAAAGCCAATGGTGAACCCATCCCTATGGCAGGTGTTCCTTACCATGCAGCTGAAGGCTACCTTGCTCGCTTGGTGAAAAAAGGCGAAACCGTCGTTATTTGCGAGCAAATTGGTGAAGTTACAGGTAAGGCCCCTGTTGAACGTGGCGTTGTCCGGATTATTACACCAGGTACGCTGACTGACGATGCCTTACTGACGGCACATCAAAGTTCAAACCTTGTGGCGCTTTGCGTACAACAAAATGAAATTGGTATTGCATTGTTAGATTTAAGTGCAGGTTTATTCAAAGTTCAACAACAAGAGTTTCAACTTGAGCAACTGGGTATTGAACTGTCTCGCCTCATGCCAAGTGAAATTTTGGTCGATGAAAATATTGTCGACCCCAACATCATTGAACACATTAAAAAACTGCTCGACTGCCCTGTAACACGCCGTCCAAATGTCGACTTTAATTTAAACAATGCACAAAAAACTTTATGCGATCAGTTTGCTGTATCGACTTTAGCTGGTTTCGGTATTGACCATTTACCGCTTGCCAAAGCAGCAGCAGCATCCCTGATTCATTATGCCAAAGAAACGCAAAAGACTGCCTTACCACATATTCGCTCTATTCAGCTTGAACAAAGCAGTGATTTCATTGCGCTTGATCCTGTGACACGTAGAAACTTAGAGCTGGTTGAGCCTCTGTTTGAACATGGCACGTCATTATTTCAACTCATCAATGACTGTCAAACTGCAATGGGTGGACGTTTACTTAGTCGTACACTGATGCAGCCCTTACGCGATACAAAGCTGCTAGATGCACGTTTAGATGCCACCAAGAGTCTTGTGGATGGTTACCATGAATCACCAGTCCGTTTAGTATTAAAAGAGATTGGAGACATTGAACGTGTTCTCAGCCGTGTGGCTTTAGGCAGTGCCCGTCCACGCGATTTGGTACAGCTGCGTCAAGCCTGTGCGCAAGTGCCTTATTTGCGCCATGCTATTCAGCCCGTGATCCAAAGCAAACAGTCTGCACTCATTACCCAATTGAATGAGGAATTGGGTGATTTCCATGGCTTACATCAACGTTTAATGTCTGCCATCGTTGAACATCCACCTGTGCTTTTACGGGATGGAAATGTAATAGCCGAAGGCTTCGATCATGAACTCGATGAACTCCGTAAAATCCGCGATCATGCAGGACAGTACTTGATCGACCTTGAAATTCAAGAACGTCAAAATACTGGAATTTCGACCTTAAAAATTGGTTATAACCGTGTCAGCGGGTACTACATTGAACTGACCCGTGCGCAAGCCGAGCAAGCGCCTGATCACTACATTCGACGTCAAACCTTGAAAAATGCTGAGCGTTATATCACGCCTGAGCTGAAAAGCTTTGAAGACAAAGTGCTTTCAAGTGAATCCCGTGCATTAGCTCGCGAAAAAATGCTGTTCGAAATGCTTTTAGATGAACTCCGCGCCGACATTGGTCATTTACAAATGATGAGTAGCGCTATTGCGCAAATCGACCTCTTAGCCAACTTTGCACATCAGGCTCGCTTACGCAATTGGTCACGTCCTGAGTATAGTCCAGAAATTGGGGTTAAAATTATTGCGGGACGTCATCCAGTGGTTGAGGCTTTGAATAAGGCTACATTTACACCGAATGACACGACACTTGATTTCAACCACCGCATGGCCATTATTACTGGCCCTAACATGGGTGGTAAATCAACCTTTATGCGTCAAACGGCTTTAATTAGCCTATTGGCCTATTGTGGCTCATATGTACCAGCCCAATCAGCAGTCTTAGGCCCTATTGATCGAATCTTTACCCGTATTGGTTCTGCAGATGACCTATCTACAGGCAAATCGACCTTTATGGTGGAAATGACCGAGACCTCGCAAATCCTACATCATGCAACCAATCAGTCACTGGTTTTGATGGATGAAGTTGGTCGTGGCACCAGTACCTATGATGGTTTATCCTTGGCATGGGCTTGCGTACTTGACTTAACCAAACGCATTAAATGCTTATGTTTATTTGCCACACACTACTTTGAACTGACCGAACTGGCCAAAGAAACTGCTATTGATAACTACCATGTCACCGCAAAAGAACTCAACGGCAACCTCATTTTGTTACATAAAGTCCAACATGGGCCAGCGAGCCAAAGTCACGGCTTACAGGTAGCAAAATTGGCGGGTATTCCTGCCAGTGTGATCAAAGAAGCACAAAATCGTCTGAAAATTTTAGAGAAGCAACAACTGCAAAAACCTAAAGTCGTTCAAAATGATTTGTTTGCCGCGATAGAAACACCTAAACTTGAAATCATTGAACGTGTGGTCGAAATTGAGAAACCTTCTGCCGCACTTGAACTACTCAAGAGCATTGATGTCGATAACTTAAGCCCACGTGAAGCTTTACAGCAGCTTTATGCATTAAAAGATCAGTTACATTCATAGTAGTTTTCTATTTTTGTAACCCATTTAGACCGTCAAAATGACGGTCTCTTTTATTGTTAAAAGCGGTTTTCAGCAGAATATTCAGTTTTTATCAAATTTAACAGCAAGAAACTCAATCATACTTAATTTTTATACAGGACAATCAGTTCA
Source organism: Acinetobacter sp. MF4640 (assembly GCF_002018895.1). Taxonomy (NCBI): domain Bacteria; kingdom Pseudomonadati; phylum Pseudomonadota; class Gammaproteobacteria; order Moraxellales; family Moraxellaceae; genus Acinetobacter; species Acinetobacter sp. MF4640. The sequence goes on from NZ_MVOM01000018.1 coordinate 26,968, forward strand.
CCAATGGATTAGTAATACCAACTCATAAATGACTAAGTTCTATGCATTCAGATCAAAAATTACATGGAATGATTTTGATATTGGAATCTCTTTACCATTTGCAGATGTGACATAAGTTGCACCTAAAAAACTATTATTTAAGTTATTGTTTTCTATAATTTCTTAAAGCTCGATTTCTCCCATAAAAACCCCTTTAAAATCAATACACATTCTAATAAAAATCATAAACATAGTCTTATTTCACGCATATAAATAACAAATATCAATAAAAGCAATTGTTAGTTGGTGCTGTTTTTGCCTAAAATACACATTAGTTATTAGAACCATATTTTTAGGTAGCCTTCGCCATGACCTTTGTTGTCACTGAAAATTGTATTAAATGTAAATATCAAGACTGCGTAGAAGTTTGTCCAGTAGACTGTTTCTATGAAGGTCCAAACTTTCTAGTGATCAATCCGGATGAATGTATCGATTGCGCACTTTGTGAACCTGAATGTCCAGCAAATGCAATTTTCTCTGAAGATGAACTGCCAGAAGGTCAAGAAGTATTTATTGAACTAAATGCTGAGTTATCACAAACTTGGCCAAACATCACCCAGATTGGTGACCAACCTGCTGACCGTGAAGAATGGAATGGTAAAGCAGATAAGTTACAATACTTAGAAAAGTAAGCCACAAAAAGATCAGCATAAGCTGATCTTTTTTTATACCTAAAACACACATTTGATTGCAATATTTCCAATTTTTCCTCACAAATTTGGATTAAAATAATAGGCGTATTTTTTAAATATTTGATTTCTATAATGAAGAAATTTTTAAAGGGATTATTTGCGGTTAGCATAATCCCCTTGGTGATGATTGGCTGTACGACTTCATCCCACAAAGGACAGACCATCACAACTCCTGATGGAAAACGCATTTTTATCCCGCAAGAGAAAATTAGTTTTGACCGCCCTGCTCCACCTAAAATTATTCCTTATAACTACAATTCATGGATGTCTGTCGGTGACACGCTAGCACGCGTACGTGAGTATGAAGTTTTTCTTGAACGCAATGGTGTGGGAAATATCATCCCAAGCTTTGAACTGCTCAGAACAGCGCGTGATTGGCAAAAATGTGGTCGTTCACAGTACATGATTCCAAACCGTGAACTTTGGAAAAACCAAATTGCGACCTTAAAAGTTTTTAAATACTTAGTTGCAGCCAAAGTACTGACCGATTTTGAAGTCACTTCAGTTTATCGAGATCTGCCTTTAAACCAATGTGCTGGCGGTGCAAACTCGTCACGCCACTTATTCAATTCTGCCATCGATTTTCGAATTGGGTCTGAAAACCCACAACCCGAAGATTATGCTTATATTGAAAATACAAAATATCGTCTATGCCAATTTTGGACCCAGCATGGTCAGAGCTTGAACATGGGCTTAGGTTTATATGCTTCTGGTCAGATTCACATTGATACCCAAGGATATCGTACATGGGGCCCAGACCTCAGTCGCAATTCTTCGATGTGTAGTTACTAGTTTTTAAAAATTAAAAGAGGTCAATATGACCTCTTTTTTTGAGCATTGATTTCAACAAATATGGTCGGAAAAATTGCACTCTGAAAATAAAAGTTTAAAATGCTCCACATCGCAACCAAGGTGAACATGCTATGCAACAAATGTGGACAGAGATTGATAACTATATCGATGCACATTTAATTCCTGAAGATCCCATTCTACTGCAAACTTTAGAAAATACAGAGAAGCATGGTTTTCCAGATCACTTAGCTGTTGCACCGAACCAAGGTATGCTTTTACAGATGTTGATTCAAATGAATCAGTGTAAACGTGTGCTAGAACTCGGCACTTTTGCTGCGTATAGCACCATGTGGTTAGCGCGTGCCTTACCTGAAGATGGTTATATTTTAACGATTGAAGGACGTGATACGCATGCCGCGATGGGCCAAGAAAATATCGACAAAGCTCAGCTTAAACAAACCATTGAACTCAAATGTGGACGTGCAGCAGATATCCTTAAATCACTGCCTGCAGACATTGAACCTTTCGACTTTATTTTTATTGATGCCGATAAACAAAGCTACCCAGAGTATTTGGAATTAAGCCTGAACCTATCTCATTCAGGTACTTTGATTTTCCTTGATAACGTGATTCGTGCAGGCGATATTATCAATCCTGAAAATCACAAACCAAGTATTGAAGGGATTCGAGATATGTTCAAAGCGATGCAAAGCCATCCGAAAATTTTGTCTTGCACCGCACTTCAAACTGTCGGTAGCAAAGGACATGATGGATTTGCCTTAGCCATTGTAAAATAAGTCAAAATTTAGATTAAAAAACAATCGATTAATTTAAGCTTATATAAATTATAAACTTACATTTACTGTCCATATAGTTATCCACAATTAATGCGGATAACTATGGATAAAACAGTTCCAATTTAGAGAATTCACTCTAAATTAACGGGCGACCAGTAAGGGAACTTTGGCATTCCTAAAAATGGTGGTTGCAATGCTGCCCAAGAAGAACTGATGAATTTTACTGTGGCTGAACGCACCAAGCACAATCAGTTGTATGCCATGCTCATTTTGGTATTCCAGAATATTTTCAGCCACGTCGCCATAACGATATTCTGTAATCACATCCAAATTCGCATCTTTCAGATACTGTTCAGGCTCTCTTAAAATTTCAGGGTGGTCCCCGACATAGACCAAATGGCATTGTAAGAGGCGCAGTAGATCACTTTGCGCAATCCGCTTCATCATCTTCACACACGTCGGTGAATACTCGTAGGCAAAGATAAAGCGCGTAGGTGGCTTAAAGCTATCACCTACCGTCATGACGGTACAGTTTGCACCACGGATAAAGTTTTCAACATTACTGCCCAATGGTTTATTGCGTTCAGCCGATTTCTCACCCACACGGCCAATCACCACAATGTCATCTTCATGCAATAAGTTAAAACTTTGCTCTAGAAAGTCACCCTTTTCTTGAATATGCGTTGTATGTAGGCCATGCGTTTCGAGAATGAGTTTAGAAATATGATCGAGCAAATTATTGCTATAACTGAGCGCAAGTTCACTTTGTTTTTGCTCTAATTCAGCCAGCTCTTTAAGCAACATTGCATTGCTTTCAAATCCAATTACCCCGCTAATTTCACCTAAGTGATAACTTGCAGGATAATAATCCAAAACTTGTAAAAGGACCAATTCCCGCCCCGTCTGTTTTGCAATCCATGCCGCAGCTTCTGCTAGAGCATTGATACAAGGGGAAGAATCAATACATGCAATGACTCGTTTCATTATCGCCTCTCATTACACCGCATTTGGTATAAGGTCTCATTGTTGTTCTAAACTTAGCATATCTTTTTTTTTGATGGCAGGTTTTTATGTAATTAAGTATTGATAAATGTTCAATATTCTTTGATATCTTAATCACGTAAACGGATAAACTGTGCAGGATTTCCAGCAACAATCGATTGCTCGGCGATATCTTTAGTCACCATGCTATTCATCCCCACTACAGCATGTGCACCAATTTTCACCCCATCTTTCACGCCCACATGTGCACCCAACCAAACATCCCGACCAATTTCTATCCCTTGTGAACGCACAGGTTGTTGATAAATCGGATCACTGAGCGCCATGCCATGATCAAAGGCATATAAGTGACAATAGGCTGCAATACGCACTTGATCATGTAACTTAATCCCCACACGACCACCATCTAAAATACAATGGTGGTTGATCGCGACTTCGCTGCCAATCTCTAGAGGCCCATGCAAAGTACAATCGGCAGCAATAAAAGTGTTGTCCCCAATGACAATTTTGCGACCAGGCTCTGCAAAAATGTGTGCCAATGGAGAAATAAAACAGTTTTGACCAATTTCAACGGTTTCCATTTCCATTAGATAAGCTTGGTATTCTTGCTGCCATACTTCAGCCCACACACGGTTTTTAGGCTTGAGCGACCAATACAACCAGGGCATATAGTTTAAGCGATGCTTATGCTGCTCACGATATTTTAATAAGGGATCAGTCATGATGGTCATCCACAATTTTTAAGGCTTCACGTCCACGGGTCACATCTTGTATTTTAAGAGCGAGCGCTTCAATCTGATGCACTTGTAATAATGCCTCTACAAGCACGCCATCCGCAGTATATTGCTCATTAAATTCAATCTGCTGGCTATTCAGCTCATACTGGAAAATCGCCCATTCATTAAATTGGCAGGCAAAATGCACTTTTTTCTTCTCAATGAGCTCTATTTTTTCAGCCAATAGTAAACACTGCCCTGCAGTTCCACCATAAGCACGTACCAGCCCGCCTGTGCCTAACTTGACACCACCATACCAACGATTGACCAAAACCAAAACATTGGTCAGTTCATTTCCTTCAATGGTCGCTAAAATAGGACGACCTGCAGTACCTGAAGGTTCACCGTCATCATTAAAACGAACATTATGACCAATTTTCCATGCCCAGCACTGATGCGTGGTACTGATATCTTTATATTGCTCTAGAAAATCTTTAACGGCTTGTTCATTTTCTACAGGCACAGCAAAAGCTTGAAAACGACTTTTTTTAATGTCTTCTTCATAGCTCACTAAACTAGAGATGGTAAATGGCATAGCGTAATTTTAAAAAAATTCACAAAAAATTATAACGTATTTTCAATCAGCTATCGTATGAAAATGGCTTTTCGCATTAAGCCAATACGAAATAAAAAGATATGCATACTGTGAAGCATGCTGAAAAAGCGATTTCAAAAGGATGGCAGGGCGCGCGGTTTGAATATAAAGGAATGCCCTATTCTTAATTCAATACAAAGCGATGGATTAAAAATATGAGAGGGAAATCTGCGCCAATTATTTTCATTGACGCAGAAAATGCTTACACAGTGAAGTCATCACCAAGGTAAACTTGACGTACGGTTTCATTGGCTAAGATTTCATCTGGAGAACCTTCAGCAATCACCGCACCCTCACTCACGATATAAGCACGTTCACAAATCGCCAAAGTCTCACGAACGTTATGATCCGTAATAAGAACGCCAATACCACGGTCTTTTAGGGTACGAATAATATCTTTAATGTCACCCACTGAAATTGGGTCAACCCCAGCAAAAGGTTCATCGAGCAACATAAATTTTGGATCGGCTGCCAACGCACGTGCAATTTCAGCACGACGACGTTCACCACCAGACACACTCATACCCAATGAATCTTTAATATGGCTAATTTTGAAATCGGCTAATAATTCATGCAGACGCTGTTTACGTTGTTCTTTATTTAGATCTTTGCGCGTTTCCAAAATCGACATAATATTTTCAGAAATAGTGAGTTTTCTAAAAATTGAGGCTTCTTGAGGTAAGTAACCAATGCCTTTACGTGCACGTTCATGCATGGCCAAATCAGACATATCTAGGTCATCAAGATGAATTTCACCTTTGTCCATACGCACCAGTCCAACCACCATATAGAAACTGGTGGTTTTCCCAGCACCATTAGGGCCCAGTAAACCTACGATTTGTCCGCTTTGCATGCTAAAAGATACATCTTTCACTACCCAACGCTTACTGTAGTTTTTCGCGAGATGCTTAATACATAGGGTTTGTGGCTGATTGAGAGTTTGCTCCATTAGTCACGCGCTCCTGGGAAGGATTGAGAACCTGAAGGTGGGATCACAATCTTAACACGACCACTCGACGAACCACTGTTATTTGGTGTACCAATCGCTTCGATATCACCTTTATTCATACTATAACGCAATGTATTACCGCGAATACTGGCACCATCTTGTTCTAGAAGTGCACTGCCCGATAAGGTAATAATGCCTGTTTCTGCATTATAAATAATTTTTTGCGCCTGACCTTTGGCAATACCTTTGTTGGTACTAACTTGTTGTTGGAAACGTGCAGGCTTACCATTGGCCGTAATGGTGCTAATTTGACGGGTTTGATTTAAATTGGCAACAATCGAATCTGCTTGTAGTTTCATCGTACCCTGTTCAATGATGACATTGCCTGTGTACGTCGTAACACCCGTTTTTTCATTAAAAGTTGCACGATCTGCCACCAACGAAATCGCTTTACTACGGTCACTTGGCAATGCCAAAGCAAAAGTTGAAACAGCCACACCTAAACTCAGTGCAAGTGTTTGCTTGAGGAAAGTTTTCGAAATAGAAAATTTTGGATTATGGTTCATACTTCCCTCGAATATGGAAAAAGTCATATTGACCCGTATTTAAATTCGCTTTTAAGCCCTGACTAACAAATTCTGCTTGTGGTGTCGTAACAACCACTTGATGCTGAGATTCAAGTTCACGCGTCTGTGGAAACGCAGTCAGTTCTGCTGTCTCAAACTGCATCTGACCTTGATCCAACATTTTCTTTGCAACCACTTGGTTTGTCAGAACGACTTTTTCGTTGTCGTTGATGCCATTGGCTTGCTTGGCATAGAAAGTTGCATCCACTTTTCCATCTTTATACATCTCAGCATTTAAGTTTTCTAACTTAGAGGTCTTCTTTTGCATGTCCTGCTCAAGACGATCTACTTTTGCACGGACGTATAAATGACCCTGCTCATCTGTTTGAGTCAGTTGGATCTGCTCAGCAGAATAGGTCATGCTTTGCGCACCATCGACCTCGAGCTTTTGCCCTTTTCCACTGTAATAGTAATAACCACTACTGATAGCCGCAATGGCTACAGCAGTGATATATAAAACTTTAGTATCCATAAATGTTAACTAAACTCTCATGCATGCATACAGATTAATGCGGGACTGCGGTGTACTTTTCAAGTAAAGTTTCGTATACACCTTTGGCTTGTAAAATCATATCGCAGATTTCACGTACCGCGCCACGCCCACCCATCGCTTGAGTTACCAAATCGGCACGACGACGTACTTCTAAATGACCATTTGGCACGGTCACTTTCATGCCTGCAATGGCAAATGCAGATAGGTCAGGCCAGTCATCACCCATGTATAAACAATCTTCAGGTGAAATACCAAATTTTGCACAAGCCTCGCGCAGTGCAACACCTTTGTCTTCACGGCCTTGATAAACAAGGTCCACGCCCAAATCAGACATCCGTTTTTCTACGATCTGACTTTTACGTCCTGTGATAATAATCACTTTCACACCAGCTTGCTGAACCAGTTTCATACCTAAGCCATCACGGATATCGAAAGATTTGATTTCGTCCCCCGAGTTGGTCAAAGTCACAAAACCATCACTTAAAATACCATCAACATCCAAAACTAGAGCTTCTACATAACGCGCTTGTTCTAACAAAATATAAGAAGCCATTTTTAATTTACCCCAGCTTGAATCAGGTCATGCATACTCAAAACACCAATGACTTTATTGCTCTCATCAACAACGACAAATTGGTTAATTTTCTTTTCATTCATTCGCTCTAATGCTTCAACAGCACGCGCTTCAGGTGAAATCGTCAGCGGGCTCTTAATCATCACATCAGACACCGCCAAGTTCACATCAAAACCTTGCTGTTTATCAATCAAACGGCGTAAGTCACCATCAGTAAAAATCCCCAATAGATGATCATTGTCATCCACAATTGTGGTTAAACCTAGGCGTTTGTTAGAGATTTCGTACAGAACTTTGTTCATTGCTGTATCTGGAGACACTTTCGGTAGTTCGTCCCCAGTGTGCATTAAATGCTTCACATGTAATAACAAGCGTTTACCCAAAGCACCCGCAGGATGCGAGCGTGCAAAGTCATCGGAAGTAAACCCGCGTGCATCTAACAGTGCAACAGCCAATGCATCACCCAAAGCTAAAGTCGCCGTTGTACTCGATGTTGGTGCTAGACCTAATGGACAAGCTTCTTGGATATTACCCAATGTCAGCGCCACATCAGCATTCTGTGGCATCGGCCCACGCTCATCACCACTGATGGTAATTAAAGGCACACCTAAATACTTAATCAAAGGCATCAGCATCATGATTTCATCACTCTTGCCCGAGTTTGAAATCGCAATCAGCACATCACCTGCAACCAACATCCCCAAATCACCATGCCCCGCTTCACCTGGGTGCATAAAGAATGATGGCGTACCTGTAGAGGCAAAGGTGGCTGCCATTTTTCGGCCAATATGCCCTGATTTACCCATACCAGTAATGACTAAGCGACCTTTGCACTTTAAGATAATTTCACAAGCACGGCTAAAACGATCATCGATTTGCTTAGCAAGTACCGAGAGTGCCTGACGCTCTATCTCTAGTGTTTCTAAAGCAACTTTTTGGAAATCAATGGGATTTGACATATTTTCAGAATTCAACGTTGTTTTACCTGAACCGTGTGACGAAATGAAACGTCAGCACATAAAAAATAATTTTCGCAATTTTATCATATCTCTGTAGACAACTAGCGCGGAAATCTTTGGATTTTCACAACATATCTACAAATGTGTTTTGCTGATGATGGAAGACCTTTGTTTCAAGTGCATATAGCTCGCTATCTTTTTATTATTTTTTCTTTCGGCCACGTATGACTTCACAACCTTCACACTAAGAGGCTCTCATTTACTTCGTAACTTAAGTGAAATAAAAAGTAGCCACCACAAAACTAAAGAGTGTCGCTAATTCAATTATTTCAATACTGGCACCAATGGTATCTCCCGTCACACCGCCAATACGCTGTATAAATTTATACCGCAAATACCACAATACCAGATAAAAAGTGGCAATCACTACAACACCAACCCATGCCCAATACAAAGCCACTAAAGGCATCAACAGTAAAATTGCCACTGCCATCGGTCGTGCTAAATGTTGGCCCAACTGGCTGCCGAGTCCTTTAGCACGCACATAGTCTGTGCTTAAAAAGAAAAATAGCGGCACGAGACGCCCTAACATAGGAAAGAGGATCAGTGCTGTATACAGCTGTTTTTGTAATAACACATACAATGCCGACCATTTTAATATACAGACAATGACAAGACTGAGTACACCTATCGGCCCACAACTCGGATCTTTCATGATCTCAAGTGTGCGTGCTTTATCGCCAAAACCACCGACCCAAGCATCGGCAGTGTCGGCTAAACCATCCAGATGCAAACCACCTGTCAGCCAAATCCATAACACCAGAATCACACTGCTTAACAGCACAAGTGGCAAAGCATGCAATAACAGGGCGATCCCATACAGAATGGCTCCTATGAGCAAGCCCACCACAGGATAAAATAACAGTGCTTGCGCATTTTGCTGAGGCGTTGGCATCGTGCTTAAACGAACTGGAAAGGTCGTTAAAAACTGCAGTGCAATCCAAAAAGGTGTCATTACACATCCTCACTTTGAATAAACTGAAGCTGCCCTTGATCGAATACAAAGCAGTTCAACTGCCCTAACTCTGCTGACATTTTTAAAAGATCATTATCATGCTGTCTCAGCCCTTGGCATTTTAATAATTTGATTACGCCGCCATGGGAAATAATCAACGCCCGTTGCCAACCCTGCTTATGCATTTGCTGAGTCAAGATCTGTATAGATTCGACAACGCGGCTTTTAAATGCCATTAAACTTTCCGCCTGAGGCGGGGTAAAGCTTAACGGTGTTTGCCAAAATTGAGCCAATTCATCTGGGTAGAGTTGATAGAGTCGCTCAGTCGAATGAGCCTCCCATTCCCCAAAATCCATTTCTTGCAAATTCGGTTCTATAAATAAAGGAAGCTGTTTTTGCCCCGCCCATTGCTCTGCAAACAAACGGCAGCGCTGTAATGGTGAGCTATAAATGACATCCCACGCCGGTCTAACCTGCTCAGCCTGAGCGATAGTAGACTGCATTTGCATCCAACCCTTCGCAGTCAAAGCATCATCCGTTCTACCCCGTAGAGTATGGCTTAAGTTGGTTTCGCCGTGACGTAGGAAATCTAAATACAACATCCTTAAACTTTCTCACCAATCACGGCAGCTTCAGCAAATGTCGCCATTTCATTATGTAAGCGACAGGCTAGCTTGATCAACCCCAGTGCGGCCCCTGCTCCACTGCCTTCACCTAAACGCAGATTCAGCTTCAATAAAGGCATCGCTTTAAGTTCTTCTAACAAACGTACATGACCATATTCAGCCGACTGATGTCCAAAGAGCATCCAAGCACGAACGTCTGGATTTAAACGTACTGCGAGCAATGCAGAAACAGTACTGATAAACCCATCCACCACCATCGGTAGACCTAATTGCGCACAGTGAATATACGCAGCTGTCATGGCTGCAATTTCAAGTCCACCCACTGCACATAAGGCTTTAAACGGATCGTTCCCGACATATTGGGTATGCAGTGAAAGTGCTTGGTCAATCACCTGTTTTTTATGTATCAATTGTTCTGCACGGATACCTGTTCCAACACCCGTGAGCTTTTCAGCGGGTTCAGCCAATAAAAAACAAGCCACGGCTGAGGCTGAACAGGTATTTCCAATCCCCATCTCACCCGCGACATAGAGATCTGCCCCATAAGCGATGGCATCTTCCACACTTTTTTGTCCCAAAGAAAAAGCTGCTTCACATTCAGCTTCAGTCATGGCTTGAGTTCGAGCAAAGTTAGCCGTTCCCGCGCGGATACAATGGCGTTCAACCCCGACATACTCATACGCTTCACCGACTGAACCACAGTCGATGACTTGTAACTTGGCTTGATACTCTTTGGCAATCACACTAATACACGCCCCGCCAGTTGCGAAGTTCTGCAACATTTGACGCGTCACCGCTTGTGGATAGGCAGAAATATTTTCTTCCATCACCCCATGATCACCTGCAAAAATCGTAATCCATGGGCGGTCAATCTTGGGTTTTACAGTGTTTTGCAAACTGGCTAAAGTCACTGCAGCCGATTCAAGCTCCGACAACGAGCCTGTCGGTTTGGTCAACTGTGACTGGCGTGCTAGGGCTTGAGCCAATACAGACTCACTCGGACTTTGACATGCTGCTAACCACCAACTCACACTTGTTCTCCTTTTAAAATCATTGGAAATCCTGCCACGCAGAACACCACTTTATGAGCGATTTGACCTAACTGCTGATGCAATCGCCCTGTTTCATCGACAAAGCGTCGGCTGATTTGTCCCATTGGAACCACACCTAAGCCTGTTTCATTACTCACTAAAATCAGCTCGGACTGTAAATTTCCGACTACATCTAACAACTTCTGACATTCCTGAACTTGTAAATCTGGGTCAGTATGCATCAGTAAATTACTCATCCATAAGGTCAGGCAATCGACCAAAATGGTTTGGTTTGGGCGATCTAATTTGACCAACTGTTCGGCAAGATAAATGGGTTCTTCACACAGCCCCCAATCTTCGGGTCGTTGTTGCTGATGGTGTTGAATACGCGCTTGCATTTCTCCATCCAAGGCTTGTGCAGTTGCCACATAAACCACAGGCTGCGCCAACTGTTGTGCAATCTGCTCCGCCAAGCGGCTTTTCCCCGAACGTGCACCACCTAAAATCAGCTGCATTGTGCATTCCCCAACTCAATCTGTGTATGTGAAAACAATGGCCCTTGTAGGACATGGGCCTGATAAAAACCAAACGTGAGCTTTGAGACATTTAAGCTAGAGTTGATAGCTTCAATTTCAGCCATCCGTGCCAATACATGATCACTACTCACCGCTTCACGGTATAGACCTAATGTAATATGTGGGCAATAACTTAATGCCGCAACTTCCTGCGAGGTATGCAGCAATGTTTTTCTAATTTGATCCAAAAAGCCTTCAGTATCAGCCACTTTTAAAAATAAGGCACTTTCAAAACTATTTAATTCACCCATTTGTAACTGAAAAGATTCTAGTTTTAAATTTTTAAGGCGTTCAAGCTGCTGATTCAGTTGCACTCGACTAAAGTCATCCGACTGTGTTGCCTGTTCTACCCAAAAACCTGCAACAAATAAAGTGATATGAAACTGCCGTTGATTTGGTTGATAAAGCAAATCTGAGAACTGCTCACGAAGCTTTGTTAAATAGCTGATCAAAACAGGATCATCCACTTCAATATACCAAAGTGCATAGCGTTCTCGTCCCAAATGCCATTCAGGATAGTCTCGAGCTTCGGTCGGTACTACAGTGCTATGGGGTTGAAGAAACACAATTTTATTCACAAATGAAGATGAATAATTTAAGCATATTTTTGTCAAAATTATGGGCTGAAATGCCGAGATAATTTCACATTTAAATGAATTATTTTCAATACACTCAAATTACAGGTATAAAAAAACCCCAAGTTGAACTTGAGGCTTTTTAAATTTTGGAGCGGGAAACGAGACTCGAACTCGCGACCCCAACCTTGGCAAGGTTGTGCTCTACCAACTGAGCTATTCCCGCAATATGGATGTGCATTATAGAGAGTTTCATCAAACTGTCAACACTCTATAATGCAATTGCTGAATTAATCAGCACGACGCCAAATTGTCCCTTGACGGGTGTCTTCCAAAACAACGCCCTGATCCAACAAGGACTGACGGATTTCATCTGCTTTGGCAAACTCTTTAGCTTTTTTCGCATCTTGACGTTGTTGAATCAAATATTCAATTTGCTCTTCAGACAAAGCCAAAGCCTCTTGCCCAATATCAGACTTCAGGAACTCTTCAACATTGTGCTGAACCAAACCTAAAATATTGGTTAAATGACGCAAAGTTGCATAGTAAATCGCCGCTTGTTCCGCTTGTAGCTCTTTCACGGCACGGTTCAATTCTTTGTTCACTTCAAACAATACCGCAATGGCTTCAGCGGTATTGAAGTCATCACGCATGGCACTATTGAAACGCTCAAGCAATGTTTCATCTAAGGTATCGACTTGCGTATCACCATAGGCTTGTTGATAAGCTTTGAATGAATGATAGAAACGTGACAGTGCTGTTTTTGCTTCTTTTAAGGCAACATCAGAGAAGTTCACAGGGCTACGATAGTGTGATGAAACAATGAAGTAGCGAATCACTTCAGGATGGAACTTATCCATCACATCACGAATGGTAAAGAAATTGCCCAATGACTTCGACATTTTCTCGCCATCAACGTTGATGAAACCGACATGCATCCAGTAGTTGACATACTGCTCGCCAGTTGAAGCCTCAGACTGTGCAATTTCATTTTCATGGTGCGGGAACATCAAGTCTGAACCACCACCATGAATGTCAAAATGGTTCCCTAGGCAGCAAGTCGACATCGCAGAACATTCAATATGCCAGCCCGGACGACCTTTGCCCCACGGCGAAGCCCATGCAGGTTCATTTTCTTTGGCATGTTTCCAAAGTACAAAGTCAAAGGGATGTTTTTTCTCAACTTCAACATCGACACGTTCAGATGCACCCACCTGCATATCTTCCAGTTTACGACCCGAAAGACGACCATACTTGGCGAATTTTTCCACTTGGAAATACACATCACCATTGGCAGATGGATAAGCTGTACCCTTTTCAACCAGATTACCAATCATGCTTTGCATTTGATCAATATAGTCCGTTGCACGCGGTGCTTCGTCTGGATGTAAACAGCCTAGATTTTCAGCATCTTCATTCATCGCTTGAATAAAGCGGTCTGTCAGCTGCGTAATCGACTCGCCATTTTCATTGGCACGTTTAATGATTTTGTCGTCAATGTCGGTAATGTTACGTACATATTTCACGCTCCAACCTTGGCTACGCAGGAAGCGAATAATATAGTCAAATGCAACCATCACGCGCGCATGTCCAATATGACAGTAGTCATACACCGTCATACCGCAGACATACATATCAATATGTCCCTCAACACGAGGTACGAATTCTACTTTTTTGCGTTGCTCTGAGTTATATAGAACAAATGGTTGCATAGCGATTCAAAAGACTTCAAATATAAGAATGGATCATCTTAACCTAAGCATTATTTTTCATAAAGTTTTCAGAAGATTTTTCTTTCAATTATCTCGCCACTTTTCATTCATACGCAACTGATACTAAATTTTCTTCATTCAGGTCTTAAAGGGATTATTGGTAAATATTGGCATTGCATGATGCATTTACTAGGGATGAACATGTACATGCTCGCAATGCTCATGGCTATGAGGTTTTGGCGCTTCATGATCTGTTCGAATACAACAGCCCTCGACATACTGACTGGTGCCATCCACATAAAACTCCTCTTTCCACACAGGAACTTCATGTTTTACCCGTTCTACCGCTTCCTCACAGGCTTGAAAGGCTTCACGGCGGTGCGCAGCGTAAGCCATTGCAATAATGGCAGTATCACCAATATCTAAAGCACCAATACGATGCACCACTCGAACATAAGACACGCCATATTTTAATTGGATTTCTTGTTCAATTTGACGAATCATTTTTTCAGCGACTGGTGGATAAGCGGTATATTTTAACGCTTTTACAGCTTTGCCTTGATGGTGATTCCGCACTGTACCAATGAATATGCCAATGCCACCACACTCAGGAAAATGCTGAATGCCATCAAAGTCATTTTGGCTAAAAGTCACTGTTTGAATCCGTGGAAATTGTTTTAATTCCATATCAACCTCCTGCCACAGGGGACAACAACACCAAAGTACAATCTCGACTTAAAATGGTCTGCCTTGGAATAATGTCTTCACCGATTGCACAGGCACAGCGCTCTAGTAACCCATGTACAGCTGGGTACTGAGCAACGACATCCTTTAATACCGCTGCAACCGATGAATCAGGCTCACATTGCAGCGTTAAATTGGGCGGTAACTGCCGTTCAATCGCACCAAAAGCTTCGATCTTTACTCTAATCACGTTGTCTAATTCCTGAGTCATCCTAACCTCCAATCATATGCATACTGATTTTTCGCACAGGCTGATGCAACTGCTGTTTTTGAATGGCATGAAAACCTTGCTCTTTATGCCAAACATAAGTTGAAAGTTTACTTTCTAAAACAAAGGATTCGTGCTGATTGAGTTGGGCAAGTTGCTGAATGTCTGACTTTAAATTTAAACCTTGCTTGGCAAAAAGACAATTATAAAACTCACCCTGTGCATTCAACCGCAGTCGATCACACTCCCCACAAAACGAGTTGCTAATGGTGGAGATAATCCCAACCTTCTCACCATCTACCCGATAACTACGCGCTGGATTGGCGCCTTGTCCTTCAAGCACTTGCACCGTAAATTGCGAGCTGAGTTGGGACAAAATCTCTTGTTCAGTGACGACATCGGCTTGAGACCAATTTTGATCGCCATCCAAAGGCATAAACTCAATAAAACGCAGTTCTACCTTTTGCTGCTTTGCCCACTGCACCAAAGGAACAATTTGATCGTCATTGATACCTTTCATCAGCACGGTATTGATTTTGATGTTAAAACCAAGCTGTTGTGCAGCCTGAATGCCTTCCAGCACTGTATGTAATTGTTTTTTTGTGAGGTGTTGAAATTGCTCGGCATCTAGACTGTCTAGACTAATATTTAAATCATCTAACCCTACTTGCTTTAAAGCAACGGCATATTGTTTTAAATAATGACCATTGGTGGTCATGGAAATACGCTTCAGCCCCTGCTTTTTTAGGCTTTGTAACTGTTCGATAAAATGCACCACACCTTGGCGCATCAACGGTTCACCCCCCGTGATACGAATTTGCTCAATGCCATGCTGCACCATCAATTTGCAAAAATGATAAAGATCTTCAAAGCTGAGCAAGTCGTGCTTTTTCATCCATTCGGGATGTTCGGGCATGCAATAGACGCATTTAAAATTACAACGATCCGTCACCGAGATTCGTAGTTTGCGCTTTTCACGTCCAAACTGATCTTGGAATACTTTAACTGCGGATACATGGGTCATGCTGTTCATCTGTCTTACCTATGCGTCCTTTGAGCGGTGTCGGTGCAGTTCATATTTCACGCCCTATTTTCTAAAGTATAAATTGCAATAACTGTTCCAACTTTGTGCACTTTTTACATTTTGAGTATTTTCAGTTCACCGCCGTAATGAGTGATCACTGCTACATACGTTTATAATCTAAATAAAATAACGACTCCCATAAATATATTCTAAATTTTTGTTTTATAATAAATTTAATATAAACACGAATACTTATTTGGTTCTTTTATAGATTTTTATTTAAACAGTCAAATCGGTTTATGGCAACATCTTTTGCTCTCAACACACACTCTCATTCTCCGTATCTGAGATATTTATAAAAAATTGAGTTGCCGATGCTGTTGTAATTCATCCAACGAGTTAATACTGTGAAAAAACAGTGCATGATTTTTAAATCGTGCCACCTGTGGGTGCAAATCTGCAAAACACTGCCTTAAACTGCGCTGATTTTGCTCAAGGTGCTGAATCAATGTCGGCAAACTGCTCCGTTTTAACAAACAAAACGGATACAGTGCACGGTCATTGATTTCTACAACAACGACACCACAGTTCGGATCTTGTTGCATCGCTTGATGTAACCGCGAAAACACTTTTTTCGGAATAAAAGTTACATCACAGGGTACGAACAGCACATAGTCTGATTGCACATATGTCCATGCACTTTTCATCCCCATCAAGGGCCCTTGAAAGCCTGTTGCCTCATCTTCAAAAAAGCCAATCGACGGAATCAACCGCTCATAAATGGAATGATCACGATGGCTGTTGACCCATACCTTGGTTGCACGTGACTTTAACTGCTGATGAATTTTGATAAGTTGAATTTCATCATCAAATTTTTGCAAGAGTTTATTGATGCCATTCATACGGCGCGCCTGACCACCCGCCAAAATAACAACTTCAGTTTCTGGGTAACTCACGGGTTTGAATATTTTTCTTTTCATTCTACATCCTCCGTTTGACACGCTTTGATCAGACCTCGAATTTCAGGTAAGCAAGAACCGCAATTGCCTCCTGCCTTTAAGCATGCAGTGACTTGTTTTTCATGGGTGATATTTTTTTCTTTAATGACATCGATAATACGATTTTTCCCAACTTTAAAACAGCTACAGACCAGTGGGCCATCGCTATTAGTCATTGACATCGCTTGCCCTGCCAATAAAGCTTTCCTATGCATAGCACTTAAGCGTTCGCGCTTAAACAGACTTGCCACCCAGTCTCGATCTGGCAATAAGGCTTTAGGCGCAATATACAGACTTGCAATGAGGTGTCCATCTTGTAACACCACACTATGACTGATATGGGCAGTTTGATCTTCTACATTGAGCCATTCAAAACTTTCGTCATCAAAAGGCAATAAAGCTTTGAGCTGTTCCGTCGTTTCCGTAAAACGTCGACGGTCTGCCAGCTCATAACGAATAGCTTTGGACGTTTTGATTTTGGTCCACCAAATGCTTTGTTCAATACTTTGTTGTACCAAATGTTCAAAGCCCGTTCTGACATAAAATACGCCCTGCCATTGCGTATAAAACGGATGAATCATCACAGGGGTATGTTTGAACTCAGGTTCTCCCGAAATCGCATCCACCACAGGATTCACCACTTTACCAATCCGTGCATCTGATGCGAATTGATCACTCCAGTGAATCGGTGCAAAAATCTGTCCACGGCGGATATTGTCACTGACCGTGGCACGCAGTACGCAATTTCCCCAAGCCGATTTGATCTCTACCAGTTCCCCATCTTTCAAACCATATTTCAAGGCATCATTTGGGTGAATTTCACAATAGGGTTCTGCTTTATGTGTACTTAAATTGGCTGATAAACCTGTACGTGTCATGGTATGCCATTGATCGCGGATGCGTCCTGTATTCAGCACCAATGGATACTCACTGCTAATTGGATTCACTGCACCAACTGCTGTTGTTGCAATAAACTTGGCTTTACCATCTGGATGACTAAACTGACCATCTTTAAATAATTGAGCAAAAGTGTTTGGTTTGGTTTTGCCATTTTTCAAAGGTACGAGCACAGGCCATTGCGTCGGTTCAAGCTCTTGGTAGTCATCAAATGAAAGATTCGTCAGACCTGCCAAATTGAAATAGCGGAATGTTTCAGTCGATGAACGTAAAGCAATTTCTGCATTTTGATAAGCTGAGAGCTGGGCATGTTCTTTGAAAATGTCATGACTACTTTCAAAGTCAAAACCCTGAAACCCTAATTTTTTCGCCACTTGTGAAACTGACCACCAATCCGCTTGTGCTTGTTCTGGAATGTCTAAAAAAGCACGCTGTCTGGAAATACGGCGTTCAGAATTGGTCACCGTGCCGTCTTTTTCACCCCAACCCAATGCAGGCAATAACACATCGGCATATTGCGTGGTATCTGTATCTAGACAAATGTCTGACACCACCACAAACTCACATTTCTCTAGTGCACGTTTCACCTGATCGGCATTGGGTAAACTCACCACAGGATTGGTCGCCATAATCCAAATGGCTTTAATTTTACCGCTTTCAACTGCTTCAAAAAGGTCGACAGCCTTTAAACCCACTTGCTTGGCAATCGTTGGACTGTGCCAAAACTGCTGAACCAATTGTTGATGTTGTGGGTTATCCAAGTCCATATGCGCAGCCAGCATATTGGCAAGTCCACCCACTTCACGTCCGCCCATTGCATTCGGCTGGCCCGTCATGGAAAAAGGTGCAGCACCCAATTTTCCAATTTTGCCAGTCAGCAAATGACAATTGGTAATACTATTGGCTTTGTCTACCCCACGTGAAGACTGATTCACCCCCATTGAAAATAAGCTCATCACTTTTTCTGTTTGAGCAAATTTTTCAAAAAAGAGTGCTAATTTTTCAACAGAAATCCCCGTCCGTTCGCTTACACTCGCTATTGATGCTTCAGAAGCACTGCTTGCCAGCGCTTGTTCTAAGCCTTGAGTATGCTTTGCAATAAAATCGGTATCGGTATAATGATTGGTTGCTAAATACTGTAATAAACCATTGAACAGCGCGACATCTTGACCCGGTAAAATCGGTAAGTGTAAATCAGCCGCCTCACAGGTGGCAGTAAAACGCGGGTCAATCACGACGACAAAAATATCTCGCTCCTCTTTGGCTTTCATGATGCGTTGATACAGCACAGGATGACACCAAGCTGTATTTGAACCGACTAAAACCACCATATCAGTGTGTTCAAAATCACTATAACTGGCTGGAACTAAGTCTTCCCCAAAAGCACGTTTATGCGCAGCAACGGCTGAAGACATACACAACCGTGAATTGGTGTCGATATTGGCCGTACCCAAGTAGCCTTTAACAAATTTATTGACCACATAATAGTCTTCAGTCAGCAGTTGACCTGAGACATAAAAAGCAATACTTTCAGGCCCATATTGATCGATATAATGTTGAAATTTGTTGGTGATTAAATCTGTTGCGGTATCCCATGAACTTACCTCACGTTGCGGTTTACGCCCTAACATGGGATGTAAGACGCGCGTTTCTAAACCTACCGTGTCGGCTAAATTACTGCCTTTAATGCACAATTTTCCAAAATTAGATGGATGCTGAGCATCACCCACCACAGAGACTTTTTGCCCTAAAGCCGTTTCTTCAACAGTTGCTATTACCCCACACCCCACCCCACAATATGGGCAGGTGGTTTGTGTAGTTGTCATCATTTTTTCTGTGGAGCTATGCAGTTCCATTACAGGGATACTATTCATTTCTGCTTCGCTCCTTTATCTATGGCAAATACTTAAAATCACCCCTCCTTTTTAGAAGGGGTTAGTGGAAGGTTTTACCCTGCTTTTTTTAATGCAAAATCTTTACCAAATAACAATTTATTTCGAATTGAAGAAATTGGGGTTTGATCGGAAATAAGTTCTGCATACCAAACACCATCTTCAGTATCACCAAACAATACCGCACCGACAACCTTATCCTTTTGAATAATAATGCGTTTATAAATCTGACGTTTTTCATCATTTAAAATGATGTCTTCAAAGTCATCCTTCGGTTCAAAATTACCCGCTGAGAACACATCACAGCCACTTACCTTTAACTGTGTTGGAACAGTTGGTGCTTTGAACGTTAAGCTGCCATGCTCCGCCAAATGTGAGGCACAAATGAACGCCTGCCCCCAAAGTGGCTCAACCAAACCAAAAGTCTGGCTACGATGCTCAATACACTCTCCCACGGCGTAAATACTTGGGTCAAAAGTCTGCATGGTGTCATTCACCAACACACCACGGTTACAGCGCAGTCCTGCACTTTGTGCAAGTGCCATGTTCGGACGAATACCGACTGCAAAAACCACAAGATCCGCCTCTAGGACTGTACCGTCTTTCAAGCGAATTTGAGTAACATGACCATCCACACCCACCAATGCTTCAGTATTGGCCTCAGTGATAATGGAGATACCCTTTTGTTCAATACTGTGTCGTAGCATTTGGCTGGCTTTACTATCTAGTTGGCGCTCCATAATGCGATCCATCAGATGTAAAACCGTGACATTCATCCCGCGTTGTTTGAGGCCATATGCAGCTTCAAGTCCCAACAAACCACCGCCGATTACCACGGCGTTTTTCTTGGTCTTGCAGTAATCCAACATGGTGTTGATGTCGTAGATATCTCGGAAACTAATGATACCTTTCAAATCCGCTCCAGCAATTGGAGGAATGAACGGTTTCGAACCTGTCGCCAGGATCAAACGATCATAATCGACCACTTCGCCTTTTTCGGTATAGACCTGCTTACGAGGACGGTCTATACGTACCGCAGGATCACCCGCAATGAAACGAATCCCTTTGTCGCTATACCATGCATGTGGATGCAACATAATGTCGTCAATGGTTTTATCTCCTGACAATACTGGCGATAACATAATACGGTTGTAGTTTCCCCAAGGCTCTTCACCAATCACCGTCACTTCATAACGGTCTGGTGCCATGTCGAGTAAATCTTCCAAACAACGCATGCCCGCTAAGCCATTGCCAACCAGCACCAGCTTCATTTTTTCCTGAGATGCACCTGTGTTGGTGATATAGGTTTTTTGTGGTGTCGGACTAATCCACACTCGGCCATTTTCAATTTTACTTGGAAAAACTAACAGTTTTTGGTCTTTATCTTCCAAACAGCGTCCTGTGGCTAAACTAAAATGCTGTTTATAAATCGGGGATGCCACCACACGCTCACCTTGCAAATCACCAATAATGCCGCGCGACATTACAAAAGCTTGGCTAAATGGATCCTGATTGCTCAAGGCATATACCCGCTTTTCAGCACCGACACGAAAAATAGCAATTTGCTGATGTTCAATAAGTGCTCCTACGCCAGTGTTTGGCGTTACATCATCTAGCGCACAGACATCAACCCAATCTAACTCATTCATTTCTTTTAAAATTGTCATCATCTCGATCCTTTTTAAACTTATTCATTCATTTATTCCCTCTATCTTTGCTTTTGAGGGAGTGCTGAAGAAAGAAGTTTGAATATCCTAATTTGTTAAGCTTCAACCACTGGAATACGGCTACGATCTCGTTCAGCCTCAGTTTTAGGACGAATCTGGCCACGAACTTCTGCAAACTGAATATGCGGATCTTGTTGTTGCTCAGCTTTGGCATTGATGAAAGTCACGAAGCGTTTACGTACTTCTGGGTCTTCAACAGCCGTACGCCATTCATCTTGATAAGTCCCTACCACATGGTTCATACGACGTTCGAGTTCAGCAGCTAGACCTAAAGAATCATGCACAACCACATCTTTGAGATAATCTAAACCACCTTCCATGTTGTCGCGCCATACCGAAGTTCGTTGTAAACGGTCTGCGGTTTGCACATAGAACATAAAGAATCGGTCGATGTATTTAATTAAAGTTTGGGTATCGAGATCCGAAGCCAATAACTCGGCATGGCGAGGTTTCATCCCTCCATTACCGCAGACATACAGGTTCCAGCCTTTTTCAGTGGCGATCACACCGACATCTTTACTTTGCGCTTCGGCACATTCACGGGTACAGCCTGAAACAGCCATTTTTAATTTGTGCGGTGAACGTAAGCCTTTGTAGCGGTTCTCTAGGAAAATAGCTAAACCCACCGAGTCATCCACACCGTAACGACACCACGTACTGCCGACGCAAGACTTTACTGTACGCAACGATTTCCCATACGCATGGCCTGACTCAAAGCCCGCAGCGATGAGCTTTTCCCAAATTTCAGGAAGTTGGTGAATTTGCGCGCCAAACATATCGACACGTTGTCCACCTGTAAGTTTGGTATATAAGCCATATTCTTTAGCAATTTGCCCCACAGCAATTAAGCCATCAGGCGTCACTTCACCGCCCGCCATCCGTGGAACTACAGAATAAGAACCATCTTTTTGAATATTTCCTAGGTAGTAGTCGTTACTGTCTTGTAGACCTGCATGGCTTGGTTTTAAAACAAAGTCATTCCAACACGACGCTAAAATATTGGCTGCTGTTGGCTTACAAATATCACAGCCCAAACCATGACCATGTTGTTGAATCAGGTCATCAAAAGTTTTGATTTCATTAACCCGTACCAAGTGATACAGCTCTTGACGTGAGTAAGCAAAGTGCTCACAAATATGGTTATTCACGGTCACGCCTTGGCGTTGTAATTCAGACTTCAGCACTTGAGTGACCAGTGGCGCACATCCACCACATGCTGTAGCTGCTTTGGTACATTTTTTTAGGGCCCCTAGAGATGTTGAACCCTCTGCAATTGCACTGCAAATATCAGCTTTAGAGACATTATTACATGAGCAAATGGTTGCACTGTCTGGCAGTAAATCAACTCCACTACCGCCCGATTTACTTGAAGCTTGTGCATAACCCGGCATGATTAAGCTTTCAGGATTTTCTGGAAGCGCTAATCCATTCAGCATCATTTGTAGTAAGTCGTTGTACTCTTTTGCACAGCCCACTAAAACTGCGCCAAGTAACTTGGTCTTTTCGCCGTTCACCACGATTTTTTTATAAACTTGCGTATCTTCGTCGGCATAGAAATAACTGAGTGCATTCGGTGTCATCGCATGTGCATCACCGACCGAAGCAACATCAACGCCCATCAGTTTCAACTTGGTGCTCATGTCTGCACCCGCAAATTCAGCACAAGTTTGTTCAGTGACATGTTTTGCTGCAATACGTGCCATGTCATAGCCCGGTGCCACCAGACCATAAATTTTGTTTTGCCACAGTGCACATTCGCCAATAGCATAAATATCTGGATTTGACGTTTGGCAATAATCATTAATCATGATCCCGCCACGCTCCCCTAGAGCTAAACCGCTTTGACGTGCCAACTCATCACGTGGGCGAATACCCGCTGAGAACAAAATGATGTCTGTTTCAAGCTCAGAACCATCACCAAATTTCATCACATGCTTCGTCGTAGCACCTTCCTCAATTGATGAAGTCGCTTTTTGGGTATGAACTTTTACGCCTAAGTTTTCAATTTTTGCACGTAGAACCTTTCCGCCCAAGTCATCAATTTGAACCGCCATGAGACGTGGTGCAAACTCAACCACATGGGTTTCCAAGTTCAAATCACGTAACGCCTTAGCAGCTTCTAGGCCCAGTAAACCGCCACCAATCACCACACCCGATTTCGCATTAAGACTTGCAGCACGAATCGCATCTAAGTCGTCAATGGTTCGGTAGACAAAGCAGTTTTCACGGTCATTGCCCGAAATAGGCGGAACAAAAGCGTATGAACCTGTTGCCAAGATTAATTTGTCAAAACTAAGAACATCACCATGATTCGTCGTCACCGTTTTATGACTTTGATCAATTGCAACCGCTTTGGTGTTTAAACGTAAATCTATGCCATAAGCATCAGCAAAATCTGCACGACAAAGGGTTAAATCCTTTACTGATTTACCACTGAAATATTCAGTCAAATGTACGCGGTCATAAGCCAAGCGCGGTTCTTCGGCCAAGATGGTAATTTCAACATCATCACCCACATGTTCGAGTACTGATTCGATAAATTTGTGGCCAACCATGCCATGACCAATCATGATGATTTTCATATTCTTTCTCCGCAATATTTCATTTGTTCTGCCTGAGCCTTGAGGCTTGGGTTTAATCTCTTTATTTAGTTTTGCGCTTCAGCAATGCTACGATCATGTACTGCTTGTTCGAATAAGCGCTGTTCCTTTTCTTTATGCTCAACAGAGAACCGAATCATCAGGACAAAACTTGCAGCGATGACCACCAAGCCACCTAAAATCATCAGTGTGGTTTGAATATCCAACATACCTTTGAGTAGGAAACCTGCTGCCACTGCACCAACGTTACCCCCTGCACCAATGATGCCTGCCACACCGCCTAAGGCATCACGATCAATAAAAGGTACCAAAGCATAAGTTGCACCACATGCCATGTGCGTGAACAATGCGAAAACTGTCATTGCGAGAATCGCAAAGATAGGGGTGTTCATTTGAGAGAATAGGACGAGGAAGAGACCTTCCAGCAAAATCATGCCAAATAACACTTTGGTACGACCATCAAGCCCTTTTTTGGTTGCAACTTTGTCTGACACAATGCCGCCCAGAGCACGAGCAAACAGTGCCAGTAAACCGAAAATACCAGCCGCCATCCCTGCTTCTTTTAAACCAAAGCTAAAATGGTCGACGTAGTACATCGCGACAATGTTGTGAATAAAGATTTCGATCCCGAAACACGCGGCATAGGCACCAAATAAAATCCAAACACGGTAGTTTTTCGCAGCATGCATCAGAATCGCTACACCACCTTTTTTATCTGAACCAACACTGACACCCTCTGCACGAAGTTCTTTGAAGTTGCCTTGTGGGCAGTCTTGGGTAAATTTCCAATACATCAAACCCACGATCAGCATCAAGATACCCGGAACAATCAGTGCAATTCTCCAGCCCATCGCTTGCTCTACACCAAATATCACTAAGGCACCGAGCATCAATGGCATAAGTACTTGTGTTGCACCACCGCCTGCGTTGCCCCAGCCTGCTGTCGCTGCGTTTGCAGTCCCGACTACGTTTGGCGCAAACATAATGCTGGTGTGATACTGAGTGATGACAAAGCTTGCCCCAATCGCACCAATCAATAGACGGAAGAACAAGAAGGATTCATAGCTATTTGCAGATGCGACTCCAAAGACTGGAATGCTGCCGAGTATAAGAAGTGCGGTATAGGTTTTACGCGGGCCGTATTTATCACACAATGGCCCCACAATAAGGCGAACTAAAATTGTGATGGCTACAGCAGCAATATTAATATTTGCTATTTGATCTTTGGTTAAATGAAATTCACCCGCAATCACTGGCATCAGCGGTGCACAAGCGAACCAAGCAAAGAAGCAGACAAAAAAGGCGAGCCAACTCATGTGGAAGGCTCTCATTGCTGCGCCGTTAAAACTGAAAAGACTTATTTTTGTTGCTTTTTTAGCATGTAAATTTGAAGACATAACCTTCTCCAGACTGAACTGAGCGTATAGTTTTTCTACAGCACAAACACTTGGGATGTAGAAGCGATCAGAACGGACGTCGTTGGCCGTCTTACAAATTTGATTTAGAGTCGTCTTTGACTCAGCATAGGTAATGCAACGAGTGTGCCAATATTTATTAATTAATCTTATGGTATTGTTTTTTATTATTTTATTTAAAATAAAATCTTATCTTACGGTATAAGCAGCGTTTTTTATTTTTAAAACACAATAGCTACTTTTTCCGACTCTTTAAAACCCTGCTATCTCTTGGTGCATTTTGCATTATCGATGAGCATCTGTTTTCTCAAATAAACGACATTACTTTGTTCTAAGCACGACATCTAGAAATTCTCCCTTAGATGTACAAATCGACTGTGAACATCAACACTTCAATTTACTGAATCCATATCCGTAAACTCTTTCATGAAAACTCCGATCACAACATATGCAACATGCATACTTTGTCTGTAATCGCGACCATAAAGATTGACTGCCTGATTCGAGATAAAGCTGGCATTTGTTAAGTTTGGCATTTAAATTGCTTGTATACTTTTAGATCTCATTTTCAGGTTTTCCTGAGCACTGTACAGTATGCCTAAACTGAAAATTGCATTGATTGATGACAATCAAGAACGCGCACAATATATTCGAAATTCCCTCATCGAACATGATTTCGATGTAGTTGCTTGCCTGATTATCGATCACATCAATATTAGCCGCCTTGAACAATTAAGTGCGGATGTCATTTTGTTAGATATGGACCATCCGCAACGTGACATCATTGAAAGCTGTGTAAGCCAATTTAATCTGCCCACTGTTTTATTTACTAAAAATAGCCATAAAGACACCATTAAAAGTGCCATAGATGCTGGAGTGACGGCTTATATAGTGGATGGGATCGATCCTTCAAAGTTAGAAAATATTTTAGAAATCTCGATCGAACAGTTTCGTAAACACAAAAAGTTGCTCACAGACTTACAAGACACCAAAAATAAACTCGCCGATCGTAAAGATGTGGAGCGTGCGAAAGTCTTGCTGATGCAATTACATGGACTATCTGAAGATGATGCCTTTCAATTGCTGCGTAAAAATGCCATGAGCCACCGTATGACCATCGGTGAAATGGCAAGACGTCTGTTGGATGCTCAACAGCTTTTACAATCTCAACTCAAGGACTAAGTCATGGCTCAACTCGAAAAGTCACAACTTCATCTGGGCTATATTCCACTTTTAGACTGTGTTGCTTTACTGTGGGCTAAACAACGCGGTTTTTTTGAGGAAGTAGGCTTAGACGTAAGCTTAGTGAAAGAAGCGTCTTGGGCAAGCTTAAGAGATCGTTTGGCTTTTGGTTTTCTAGACGCCGCGCATTGTTTATCTGCCATGTTGCCTACTGCTGCACTCGCTCAAGATCAACTCGGTATTCCGCTACAAACCCCTCTCGTCTTAAGCTACAACAGTGCTTTTATCAGCTTAAGCCAAAAACTATGCTACGCGCTTGATATCAAAAAAACTGACGATGCAGCCACCACTGCACAGAAATTCTTTAGTGCCATGCAGCATGAACAGTATCTTCCGATTGCCCATGTGTTTAAGCAGTCTATTCATCATTATTGTTTACGTGAGTGGTTGGCGTTGGCCAATCCTGAATTTGCCAAACGCGTACATCTCCGCACTTTACCGCCGCCCTATATGGTGGAAGCCATTTCAAACCAATTGATCGATGGTTTTTGTGTTGGGGAACCCTGGAACACACAAGCGGAAATTCAAGGCTATAGCCAAATCATTGCGACTGGCTCAGAAATTATTCCTCGCGTCGCAGACAAAGTACTGGCTGTGACTCAAGAATGGGCTATTTCCAATCCCAATACGCTTGCAGCTCTCGTCCAAGCCATCCAAAAAGCACAAGTTGAACTTAAACAAATGCAGGATCTTGAACCTGTTTGGCAAGTCTTGGTCGATTACAACATCATTCGCTTTGCGTGTTCAGCAAGTGTTCACGTCGAAAAATATCACCTGATTCAGAACATTATTCGTGGTTTTATTCCCGAACAAGCCCAGCCGCAAGTTTCGGATTTTGTTTGGCTCACACAGCAAATGCAAAAATGGGATGATGTAAATTTAGAGAGTGATGAAATTCACAGCATTAGTGAAAATTGCGTCATTCAAACAAAAACTTGATTTTTGAATTATTACTATATGTTACTTAATCCGTAATTACGCACTATATTGAAACATTTATTCTGAAAAATATTTTGAAGTAAATCTGTGATCTAACTTTACTACCACTTTATTGGGCATTTTTCTTGAGCTTCCATTTATCTGAGCGTGCTATTTACTCATGCGAAAAGCAGGTTAAGATCTTTTAAAACATGAAAACAATAGATAAATAATCTTCATCACCACTTCTTTTTTAAACGTCAAACTAACCCAAGGACAGCGGGGTGTATTATGTTTACCGAGGAAAATCGACATGTTTCTTTATTACATGCGATTAACAAAATACTGATTAAAGACTGGGATCCGCTGCGGATCTATCGTAATCCTGCACTACAAGATGAATATGAGGAATACTTACCCAGTTTATTTCGGTTCATTTGTGAACAAGCCAGTGAAACTGAAATTTTTGAATATTTATGGTGGGTGGAAAATAAGGTTATGGAAGTTAAAGGGAATAAGACCCATACTTTAAAAATTGCACATTTGTTGAAAGATTTACAGGAAGACTAAGCCGAGTTTACGCCTGTAAATGCTCAATCAAATCGGTCACCATGTTGCTGTTGACGCAATACTCTTAAGTCTGCAAGCCCAGTATAAATTTCTGCTGCAATCAGGTCTCGGAACTGCTGTAACTGTTCTAGGTTTTCAATATGCATCAAACTTTGTCTAGGCATAAACTTAAAATAAAAAGGCAAGCGTTTCGGAATCAAATGTTTCGGTAAAGATGGAATCACCTCCCCTTTACGTAGCAAGCGACTTAACTGCGGCACTTGTAGCAACTTTTGAAAATATTGGTGCTGAACCACTTTATTAGCATCAAAACCAATATCAAAGACTTCATCTCCGCCTAAAGCGGCAAACGGCACAATGTCATAGCCAAATTCTTGAGCAAGTTTTAAAAAGCCGTAGCGCTGTTTCCAAATCAGGTGGTACTGTTCGCCCTCACGTTTTAGAACTTCGCGTCCGCCACCAGGAAAAACCAAAATGGAATAGCCTTGTTGCATGGCTTCACGCACATAGGCTGGAACACCATCAACCGCACCAAATTTTTTCACCACACTGCGCCACAGTGGCAAATAAAAATGGCTATGATCAGCAATACTGACCACAGCCACTTGATGCTCATTGTAGAGATAATCAATCAACATAGGTGAATCAAGCACACCATACATAGAATGATTTCCTACATACATTGCAGGTTGTGATGCATCTAACTGTTCAGCACCGATAAATGTCGGTGTGAAATAAACTTTGGATAAAGCACTCAGGCGTTTAATCCATTTTGCATCATGCTCAACCTGCAACATACGGGCTTATGCGACGTGTTTTTTCACAAGCACAGCACCAACAGAGTAACCTGCGCCAAATGAACACAAGACACCGTATTCACCGTCATTGACTTGATCTGCTGTGCGATGCAACGCAATGATGACACCTGCTGAAGAAGTATTTGCAAATTCATCCAAAATGATTGGCACTAAATCAGGCTGAGCATTTTCTTTGCCTACGACTAATTTCAAAATCAGCTCATTCATGCTGGCATTGGCTTGGTGTAACCAAAAACGCTTCACATCAGTCGGTGCAATGTTATTTTTCTCAAGTTGCGCTGTAATCATTTTGGCAACCAGTGGACAAACTTCTTTGAACACTTTACGACCGTCTTGAGCAAAACGATTATTTTCAATGTCTGCATCGACTTCACTTAAGTTTAGGAAACCAAAGTTATTGCGGATGTTATTTGAAAACTGTGTGAATAAGTTAATGTCTTCAATTTCAAAACCAGTTTTGCTGTCGGTTTCTTCAATGATTGAAGCCGTTGCGACATCACCAAAGATAAAGTGGCAATCACGTGAACGGTAGTCGGTATGACCAGAGGTGATTTCTACATTCACCAATAATACACGGCGTCCGCCCGCTTTAATCGCATCATACGCTTGTTTAATGCCAAAGGTTGCGGCCGAACATGCTACGTTCATGTCGTAGGCATAGCCTTGAATACCCAATGCTGTTTGGATTTCAATTGCAACAGCAGGATAAGCACGCTGTAAATTAGAGCACGATAAAATTACCACATCGATATCTTCTGCAGTTACGCCTGCATTTTCCATCGCTTGTTTTGCAGCGATCACGCCCCATTCGGCTTGAATCGAGAGTTCATCATTTGAACGCTCATGTAACAATGGACGTAAACGCTTCGGATCTAAGATCCCTGTTTTCTCAACCACATAACGACGTTTTACACCAGATGCTTTTTCAATAAACTCTGCGCTTGACCCACGACGGGCTTCCAACTCGCCCGAAGCAATTTTGTCAGCATTGTCTAGGTTATACTGTTCCACATAAGCATTTAAACTTTCAACTAACTCTTCATTGGTAATGATGTCTTCAGGATGATAAAGACCCGTACCTGTAATGCGGATGCCCATGTAAAACTCCTTCTTTAAATTACCTCTATCTTAACTGATTCCAAGTTTTTCCCATACTTTTTGCAAGCGAGTCGGAGAAATGGGCATCTTTGTCTTCATCGGTTGAGAGAATAAAGAAATCCGAAACTCCTCAACCATGAAATACAATTCTTTAAGGCGAGTGTCATTTTTAAACTTAAATAATTTTTCCATCCACGGGTCAACTTGATCAATGGCAGAATTATCCCTCTGTAGGTTATTGGGCAGGCGCTCCAAACGCAAGACCAATGCTTTCAAATATCGAGGAAATTCAAGCCAAATGTCGGAAGATTTCACATAGACA
The DNA here is from genome assembly GCF_002018895.1 of Acinetobacter sp. MF4640. NCBI lineage: Bacteria > Pseudomonadati > Pseudomonadota > Gammaproteobacteria > Moraxellales > Moraxellaceae > Acinetobacter > Acinetobacter sp. MF4640. The sequence goes on from NZ_MVOM01000018.1 coordinate 57,269, forward strand.
AAGTTTGATAAGCACATCAAATCCAGCTGATCTTCAACATCATCAATATTTTTCCCAAACACAGCATCATCTAAGACCAACAGTTTTCGACGTATATCCTGCCATTGAATATAGATCTCTGTCACATCTGCCAGTGCTTTTTGCCCATGGGTCAGAAAAGTTTTTTTGACATTTGCAACTAAGTTTTCAAACTCTTGTGCATTGACAGGCAGTTCATTGATCGACATTTGCAGTGTGGCATAAACTAACATTTGTTCCAGCTGCGCCTTATCGCCCAAAGGCGAATACGCCAATGCCAACGGTTTGGAAATTTGCTTTTTCAACTGACGGACCAAATCCCCCAGTTGTACATGCACCAAACGAAGTACACCCTCACGGTGCTGTTTAATCGCCTCAGCTTGATCATTAAAGGTCTGAATCACGACACCAGACTCATCCTTTTGTTCCAATGCTGCAAATGCCTTGGTCGGGACTAAAGCTTGATACTGCTTCACCACCACGCCCGTCACTTTTTGTGATGCTTCAAACACAAAATTTTCAGGAAAAGTTTGGAACTCACCTTTGAGCTGTTTGACTGGACTATGAGTTTCTGTTCGACAGCGCGCTTTTAACTCAGACAAGTCACGACCTTGTTCAATCACACGGCCTTTGTCATCTATCACTTTAATCAATGGCAATAGATATTGTTCAATCCGCTCAAAGCTAAAGTCTTTTTCAGTGATTTGTTCGCCACGCAACTGGAAGGCTAAAAAGCTAAAAATATGCTGTTGCAAATGCATCGCATCTACTTTCGCCATTAGCTTTGCAGCCGTGTCAGGGATAGGCACCAAATGACGACGTTTATCTTTAGGCAGCGCCTTGAGTAAGGCTTCCATTAAATCCTGACGCCAGCCGGGAATGCCCCACGACCACAAGTTTTCATCCACCTGAGGCAAGGCTTGCAACGGAATTTTCACTGTTGCACCATCTTCGTCATGGCTTGGATCAAAACGGTAACTGGCTGCTAGGCGCAGTTCGCCATTGCGTAAAAAATCGGGAAATTGTTGTGTGGTTGGACGGTCGTTCATCCACAGCGCATCATCATCGATAAATAAATAACGTGGGTTTTGCGGTTCAACCGTAGCGCGCCAGTCTTCAAAACTACGACGGCTTGCGACCTCTTCAGGAACTTTAGCCGCATAAAACTGGTAAATAGTCTCTTCATCCACCACCAAATCACGGCGGCGTAGCTTATCTTCGACCCGCTCTACTTCTTCAAGTTTAAGCAGGTTGTGTTTTAAAAATGGTGGCGTAATGCCTAAATGTCCTGTCGTCAGTGCATCTCGAAGGAAAATTTCATGTGCTGCAACATGGTCGACTTTTTCATAGTTGATTTGACGTTTCGGCTCAATAATTAAGCCAAACAATGAAATTTGGTCATAGGCATTGACCACACCTGCTTTTTTCGACCAGTGCGGCTCAAAGTAATGGTGCTTCAGCAAATCACCTGCTGCAAGCAAAATCCACTCAGGTTCAATTTTTGCCAGTGTACGAATGTAGACCTGTGAGGTTTCTACCATCTCAAAAGCCATGACCCAAGGCGTATTGGTCTTATGTAAAGTAGATGCTGGAAAAATGCGGGCCTTTTGCTGACGTACCGCCATAAACACATTGCGTTCATCGGTTTTATTGGCAATAAAAGACAACAAACCTGTTAAAAGCGCGCGGTGTAAATTTTCATAACTGGCTTTTTTCTCATTAAAAGACAGCTTTAAGCCTTTTGCTAAATCGACCAATTGCTCATGAGTTTTCTTCCATTCACGTAAACGCAACCAGCTTAAAAAATGATTACGCGCAAAAGTACGACGTTTGTTTTCACTCATATCTCGGTTGGCAACCAGTACGTCCCAAAGTTTGATATAAAATAAAAAGTCAGAATCGGCTTCACGGAACAACGCATGTTTTTGATCTGCCTGCATTTGTTTATCCGCTGGGCGTTCACGTGGGTCTTGTACAGCCAAAGCGGCAACAATCACCAAGACTTCATTCAACACTCCAAAATGTGCCCCACCCAAAATCATACGGGCCAAACGTGGATCAATTGGCATTTTGGCCATTTGTTGACCAATTTTGGTTAAGTCTCCTTTACCTCCCCCTTTGGAAAAGGGGGATTGAGGGGGATTGACTTCAGATGAATCTCCCCCAACCCCTCTTTGCAAAAGAGGGGCTTTACCTTTATCAGACATTGCCCCAAGTTCAACCAACAACTTACGACCATCGTTGACTAAACGATGATCTGGCGGCTCAATAAAATCAAAATCTTCTAAAGCACCCAGCCCTAAACTTTGCATCTGCAAAATCACTGAAGCTAAGTTCGTTCGCTTAATTTCAGGTTCAGTAAACTCAGGGCGGCTTTGAAAGTCTTCCTCAGAATACAAACGAATACATACACCTGGGGCAATACGACCACAACGACCTTTACGCTGATTTGCTGCGGCCTGAGAAACTGCTTCAATCGGTAAACGCTGTACGCGTGAACGATAGTTATAGCGAGAGATACGCGCAAAACCACTGTCAATCACATAACGAATATTGGGTACAGTCAGCGCTGTTTCTGCAACGTTGGTGGCGATAATAATGCGTCGCCCACCACCAGATGGATTAAAGATTTTTTGTTGTTCAGCTAAGGCCAAGCGCGCATATAAAGGTAAAATTTCTGTATGTCGCGGCCCATGCTTTTGCAAAGTTTCTTGTAATTCACGAATCTCTTGTTCGGTACTGGCAAAAATTAAAGTATCGGCATATTCAGGATGGCCTTTTTCTTGTGCATCCCGAAAACATTCCTCTACAGCTTGCACGACAGCACGAGGTAGATTTTCTTCAAAGTCATCAAACTCATCATCATCACTACCGACAATGCTCATCTCAGATACAGGGCGATAACGTAGTTCGACTGGAAAGCTACGACCTTCTACTTCAAAAATAGGCGCATTGTTAAAGTACTGACTAAAACGGTTTACATCTAAAGTTGCTGAAGTGATGATGACTTTTAAATCTTTACGGCGAGGCAAAAGCTGTTTGAGATAGCCCATGATAAAGTCAATATTGAGTGACCGCTCATGCGCTTCATCGATAATAATCGTGTCATATTTATTGAGATAACGGTCATTGGCCAGCTCTGCCAGCAAAATACCATCTGTCATTAAACGAATGATCGAATCCTGCGACCCTTGTTCATTAAAACGAACTTTAAAGGAAATCGACTCACCAAGTTTCTCACCAACTTCTTCAGCAATACGCTGGGACACACTACGCGCAGCCAACCGACGTGGCTGTGTATGACCAATCAGACCCGTTAAACCACGACCTGCTAGCATCGCAATTTGCGGTAGCTGTGTGGTTTTACCTGAACCTGTTTCCCCTGCAACGATAATCACTTGATGCTCTTGAATGGCATCAATTAACTTATCTGCATACTGCGTAACAGGCAGGTCTTGATTCAGTTTAATATTCGGAATGCGTTCAATACGCTCTAGAACTTTTAAATGCGACTGTTCAAATAATGCTTGATATTGCTTTTCGTTGGCATCTTTTCCTTTTTTGAGTCGGTTTAAACGATGACGGTCTTTGACCATCACCAATTGCTCTATATTTAAAGGACGCTGCACAGAAAGAATACCCACATCAAAAACATCAATCGCTTAGTTTACGTGGTAATACAGCGAAGCGAAAGTACAGCATAATTTTTTAATTTTAACTTTTTTTCAAATATCCCCTTGAATTTTAAGCCTAGGGACATCATGTCTGTAAACGAGTTGCGGAATAGATGATTTTGTCATTTGGTCATCATATTTATCATGCTAAATGAACAGAATGATCACATTCGCTGAAATAGTCTGGAGTAAGATTCGGTTTTTCCGATTCTTGTAATGTAAAAATACTGTTTCAGCAATAACAAAAATTTCGATACCCTATTCAACATTAAATACAAACCCCAATCATGGAGACAATGATGAGCTTGATTAATACTGAAGTAAAACCATTCGCTGCTACTGCATATCACAACGGTCAATTTGTTGACGTAACTGAAGCAGATCTTAAAGGTAAATGGTCTGTAGTATTCTTCTACCCAGCTGACTTCACTTTCGTTTGCCCAACTGAACTTGGTGACCTTGCTGACAACTACGCTGAATTCCAAAAATTAGGCGTGGAAATCTACGGTGTTTCTACTGACACTCACTTCACTCACAAAGCTTGGCACGACACTTCTGAAGTTATTGGTAAAATCCAATACCCATTAATCGGCGACCCAACGTGGACTCTATCTAAAAATTTCGACGTTCTAATCGAAGCTGCTGGTCTTGCTGACCGTGGTACTTTCGTAATCGATCCAGAAGGTAAAATCCAGATCGTTGAAATCAACGCTGGTGGTATTGGTCGTGATGCTCAAGAATTACTTCGTAAAGTTAAAGCAGCTCAATACGTTCACGCTCACCCAGGTGAAGTTTGCCCAGCTAAATGGAAAGAAGGCGAAGCAACTCTTGCTCCTTCAATCGACCTAGTAGGTAAAATCTAATCTAAATTAGATTGAACACATAAAAAACCACGCTTTTTAGCGTGGTTTTTTATGGCCAAGATAACAGCACAATATGACAAGAAAGAGAAAAATATAGAATAAGAAAGAGCTAACCTTTATGCGCTACACATAATTCATGACTGGAATTCAGTGCTTGTACCCGCTACAGTAGAATGAATACATGCAGCTCTTTGAAGAAGAAAAATGACTTATCAAGTTCATATGATTGATGTGAAAAACCAACTCCAAAACTATATTTGGCTGCTGGAACACACCTCATCAAAGCAAGTCGTGGTGGTTGATCCAACTGAGGCTGAATTAGTTGAAGATTATTGCACTGAACATGGCTTAAGCATTGCTCAAATTTGGCTGACTCATTGGCATAAAGACCATATTGGCGGTGTCGCCGACCTGATTGCGAGTCGGAATATTCCTGTGTATGGGCCACGTGAGGAATTATCTAAAATTCCATTCATCACCCATGCATTGATGGATGATGACTATTTCTCATTTCATGATTTACATATCGATGTTTTAGCAGTTCCTGGCCACACACTGGGCCATATTGTGTACTTTATTGAATCTATCCAGACTTTATTTTGCGGTGACACTCTGTTTGCTATGGGCTGTGGGCGAGTGTTTGAAGGTACACATGAGCAGATGTACCATTCGCTCAATCGTTTAGCAGCTTTGCCTGCCGAAACCAAAGTCTATTGTACGCACGAATACACGCTCTCTAACGCGAAATTTGCCAACCAAGTCGAACCAGACAATATCGCTATTCAAGAGCGTTTAGACCGTGTCGAAACCATGCGCTATTTGGGTCAATGTACCCTTCCTAGCAGTATTGAAATCGAACTCGAAACCAATCCTTTTTTACGTACAGAAAATGTTGAAGAGTTTAAACGACTGCGTGATCTGAAGGATCAATTTTAATTGGTCTCCGCCTTCTAGAGACTGCTGACTAACGCAGTCTCCTATTATGTATGTATGCTTCTATTGAGTTATAACGATCAGTTTGGGCTCCCACCCTTAACCTTTGAGCTCTCAAAATTTCAACCTACGCAGTTTCAAGCCACACGATGCCTGAATCGAATGATCACGAGCAAGGCTGTTTGAAAATACTGTCACAAAAGACCCAGCCTTTGAAAAAAATCATTACATTTCTATTTATGATAAAATACTTCTCTATCACGAACGCACATAATTCCATTGTATTGAGACTCATCTCAAAATATTATTATTTTTCATCATGATAAAATTATTTTAAACAATGAAAAACTATCGTTTATGCTTTCTATACGTTTTCGCCTTAGTTTAGATTGCTTTAAAAAGAGACAAAAACAAAAATATATAAAAAAATCCCCTTTAAAAAAGCGTGAAATATCCCTATTAATAATTTATCAGTGAAAAAGGAATATCCTCGTGAAAAAAGTAGTGAAAGCAAAAAACCTCATCGCCTTTCGTATTTGGCTAGAGAAATTAGGTTATTCAGTTAAAACCTTAGCAGACAACCGTGGCTTTACTTTTAGCTTTAAAAAAGAATATGGACTGGTGACTTGCGACCTAGCGGGCAATAACTTGGCCATGCAGCTCGGTGAAGAATTCGAAGACCATTTGAAAGCCTAAATTGCTCCATACTTACTTCGCGTGATGAATCAAAATTTAGCCCCTTAAAGGGGCTTTTTTTATATATGAATCATCTATTAAATTTTAGGCAATAAAAAAGCAAGGCTTAATACCTTGCTTCATTACTGATGGTGGGGACGGAGAGACTCGAACTCTCACACCTTGCGGCGCTGGAACCTAAATCCAGTGCGTCTACCAATTTCGC